>CAJXEG010000101.1 GCA_913052425.1 uncultured Flavobacteriaceae bacterium
CGATGGCCATGCCCAATGCAGCAATAAAAAAAGAAACCGGCAACACCACATTAATGGCAGCAATGGCGTTGGCGCCAATCCATTGTCCTACGAATATGGTGTCGATCAAAATATTGAGTGACATGACCAATATACCAATGGAGGCCGGTACGGCTTGCTTGATCAATAACTGGGGAATGGCTTGGGTGCCAAAAGATGCCGATCCACCTTTCATTCAGAAGTCACCGTTTCTGCTTTGGCCCATTGGTCAATCCATCGACTCATTACGTTGACCCAGTCTGTTCTTGTATTGATGCAGGGAATGACATGAAGTTCTTCTCCTCCTTTTTCTTCAAAATCCTCTGCTGCTTCCATTCCAATTTCTTCAAGAGTTTCCAAACAGTCAGAAACGAAAGCCGGTGTGACAATGGCCATATTTTTAATCCCCTTTTTGGCAAACCGGGCAACCGTCTGGTCTGTATAGGGCTGCAACCAAGGGTCAACCCCAAGTCGGGACTGGAAACTGGTAGAATAAGTCCCTTCCTTTAATTCTAGGTACTCCGCTACTTGGCGGGTGGTTTCGTAACACTGGTGACGATAGCAATATTGATGGGCTTCGGAGGTTGTTTGGCAACAGCTTTTATCGATCTTACAATGTGACTTGGTGATGTCCGATTTGCGGATGTGACGTTCGGGTATTCCGTGATAGGAAAACAATAAATGTTCCCATTTTTTATCTTTTAAATCTTCTTGAATGCTTTGAGAAAGCACCCTGATATAGTCGGGATGGTTGTAAAAAGGAGGTAAAACCGTAAACTCCAATTCCGGATATTTTTCATTCTTGATTTTTTCGGCCAATACCAATATGGTCTCTGTTGTGGCCATCGCAAATTGAGGATAGAGCGGGATCAACATGATCTCATCTACACCTTGATCCACCAGTGATTTGATGCCCTGTTCTATGGATGGGTAACCATATCGCATGGCCAGGCCCATCGGTACAGAAACTTTTTTCTGAACGGCCTCTTGCAATCTTTTGGACAGTACAATCAAAGGGGATCCTTCTTCCCACCATATTTTTTTATAAGCCTTCGCAGACTTTTTGGGGCGGGTGTTCAAAATGATTCCTTTTACCAAAAAAGTTCGCAAGGGCTTGGGAAGGTCAATCACCCGTTCGTCCATCAGGAACTCACCTAAATATCTCTTAACATCTTTGGGGTCGGGGCTGTCTGGAGAGCCCAAGTTGATCAATAACGCACCTTTCATCTACATTTTTTTACGAAGATACTGACATTAAATATTTTTTGGGAGTGGTCCCAAACTTCTTTTTGAAGGCTGCAATAAAATGACTCGAAGTACTGTAGCCAAGCTTGAGGCTGATTTCATTGATGTTGTATTGCCTGGAGTTGAGCATGCTTCGCGCTTCATTCATTTTATGATCCAATAAATAGCCGTAGACCGTATCCCCGTAGATTTGCTTAAATCCTTCTTTAAGTTTTTTAATATTGAGACCGATTTCGGCAGAAAGCTCCTGAAGGGTGGGGGGTTCTGTCATTTGATTTAATATGATTTCCTTGGCTTTTCTGATTTTTCTTACATTTTCTTCATCCATCAAAAAGGGACATTGTTCCATATCGGCATCCTCACTTTTATTGAAAAACAAACTTAACAATTCATAAACTTTACCTTTAAAATAGAGGGTCTGAATACTCTCGTGGAGTTTAGTTTCTAGGATTTGACTCAAAACCACACTCATGGCAGGACTGATGGGCCTGGTGTCATAGTATTTTTTGGTATTGTTTTCAGCACTTAAAAAATGAATGTGATCGGCGTCTTCAGAAAATAAACTGTGAAATTTTTTGATCGAAATCACCAAACTTACCACGGCCGAATCGGGGGTTAGATTCAAGTCAATGGGCAAAGTTTTTTGGGGATTGTACAACAAAATCACATTTTTGGACATCAGTGGAAGCTGATAACTCCCTCCATTAAACTCAAAGTTACCCGATCCCTTTTGGCAAAAATGAAACTGAATAAATTCCTGACTGACCGCCTCCTGGTACTTGAGGATTTTGTCGCCGTTATTTTTGTATCTCAATATATAAAAACCATTATCAATTATCGTCTTGTCCATTGTTCCGCTATCGTTGTTTTTCTAAAATTCCTTATTTAGAATTATTCTAATTAATTTTATTGAAATCCTTTCAAAATTATTATATTTAAAGGTATTTTTAAAAAAAAGAAAGCAAAAAACCTAATTGGTTGATAATAGTTCCTCTGGCGTTGTTTTTTAAATACCCCTCTTGTTAATTTTGTATAGGAATTTAGACCAGACTTTTGAAAAATAGCATACAGTATTGTGTTGTTGGCTTAAGCCATAAGAATGCCGATTTGGCCACCCGAGGGAATTTTAGTTTGGACAAAGAACAGACTGAAAGACTTTTGGCCCGGGCCAAGATGGATGGCTTGGAGGAATTGATGGTCATCTCTACCTGTAATCGTACGGAATTGATGGGGATTGTAGAGGATCCCAAGATATTGATTGATTATTTGTGTGCCTTCTCCGGTGGCGATGTGTCTCTTTTTTTAGAAAAAGGCTATGTGCTGAGTGATCGAAAGGCCCTCGACCATGTTTTTCGTGTGGGTTGTGGTTTGGAAAGTCAAATCATCGGTGATTTTGAGATCATCGGCCAATTGAAAAGAGGTTTTTCAAACTCCAAAAAACAGCAGATGGTCAATGGCTTTTCCGAAAGATTGGTCAATGCTGTCATTCAGTCCAGTAAACGCATCAAAACCGAAACCCAATTGTCCTCAGGAGCAACCTCTGTTTCTTTTGCCTCGGTGCATTACATACTCGAGCACGTTAAAGAGGTCAGTCAAAAAAACATCCTTTTGTTTGGAACGGGGAAAATCGGAAGAAATACCTGTGAAAACCTCATCAAGCATACCCAAAATGATCAGATTGTACTGGTCAATCGCTCGGAAGAAAGTGCCCAAAAGGTGGCGGGAAAATTCAACCTGGTCGTAAAAAAAATCAGTGAATTAAAAACCGAAATCTCGCAGACGGATATCATGATCGTGGCCACAGGGGCTCAAGACATCACGGTAGATGCCTTCATGATGCCAAAAGAGAAACCCCTATTGATTTTGGATTTGTCTGTTCCCTCCAATGTCGATCCGAAATTAAAAGAGCTTGAAAACATTACCCTAATCAACTTAGACGAGTTGTCTCAGTTGACCAATGATACCCTCAAAAAAAGAGAACAGTTCATTCCTCAGGCCAACGAGATATTAGATCAGGTAAAAGCAGAATTTTTCCAGTGGGTTGACCACAGAAAATTTGCTCCTACACTCAAAGCCTTAAAGCAAAAACTACTTGACGGTCAACTCAAAGAGCAGGGGGAGGTTCAGGAATTTTCTCAAATCGTTAATCGACTGACCGGAAAAGTAGCCAGTTATTTAAAAGAAAACCCCTCTAAAGCTGATCAAACCATGACATTGCTCCAGCATGTTTATCAATTGGATTCAGATTTAGATGTTTGACAAAACTCTCCGCATTGGGACCCGAGACAGTCAATTGGCTCTCTGGCAGGCCCATAAGGTCGGTGACCTAATGGAAGGCTCACACCTCAAGACCCAATTGGTTGTCACCAAAAGTGCCGGTGACCTTAACCTTACTCAACCCATTTATGCCATGGGGATTCAAGGAGTTTTTACCAAAGCACTAGACATTGCACTGTTGGAAAACCGTATCGACCTAGCTGTTCACAGCCTCAAAGATGTTCCTACCCAATTGCCGGATGGACTTCAGTTGGTTGCTGTTTTGGAAAGGGCCAGTGCTTCCGATGTTTTGGTTCAAACCCATAAGGCCCATTTACAAAAAGCTTCCACCATTGCCACGGGCAGTTTGAGACGCAAAGCACAATGGTTGCACCGCTATCCCCACCACCATGTGGTCAATCTGCGCGGTAACGTCCAGACCCGTATGGATAAATTGTTTTCCAGCAATTGGGAAGGCGCTATTTTTGCCAAAGCAGGTTTGGAACGAGTCGAACTTCTGGGATCTCATTTTCAAGAATTGAAATGGATGATTCCCGCTCCGGCTCAAGGGGCCATAGGGGTCGTTTGCAGGGCCGAGGACACCGAACTGATAGAACTTCTAAAAAAAATAAACCATCAACCCACCCGAGAATGTGTTGATATCGAAAGAGATTTTCTCCGAATACTCGAGGGAGGCTGTTCTGCACCCATTGGAGCCCATGCTGTTGTAGCTCAAGATAAAATTCAGTTTAAGGGAGGTATTTTTTCTTTGGATGGACAAATTGCTGCCACTACTTTAAAAGAAGTACAAATGGCCGATGGTAAAAATTTAGCCGCTCAGGCCGCTGAGGATGTATTGTCCAAAGGCGGGCATCAAGTCATGAGAACTATTAAATATAATAAAGAATGAGGTTGCTATCCACCAAAATATTATCTCAAAATTTTAGAGAACGAATACTCATGAATCAATTCAGTTTGGTTGAGAAAGCGTTTATCAAAATCAGTTTCTTAAAAAATCCCAAAATTGATGGGATTTTTGACCGTCTTATTTTTACCAGTCAAAATGCAGTCAATGCTGTTTTTTCTTCTCCTAAAATCCAAAAAATGATAGAGGGAAAAATAATCTATTGTGTGGGAAAAAAGACTGCATCTCTTTTGGCTGAAAATGGTCAAAAAGTTGCTAAAATTGCTCAAAATTCGTTAGAATTAGCCCATTTTTTAATAAAAAACCACCAAAATGAGTCATTTTCGTATTTTTGTGGAAAGCTCAGAACTCCTGATTTAGAAGAAATTTTACCCGTTCGAGGTATGCATATTAAGCCCATTGAAGTTTATACCACCCATTTGAAAGAACATACCGTAAAAGGTAATTTTGACGGGATCCTTTTTTTCAGTCCCAGTGGGGTGCGAGGCTATGCCCAAAATAACGGATTTGAAAATGTCCATATTTTTTGTTTGGGAAATTCCACCGCCAAGGAAGTTGCGCTGCATACCTCCCAATACACGGTCGCTAATGATCCCAGTGAGTCCCAACTTTTGTTATCGCTAAAAAATCACATTACCCTCCATGAAAAATGAATTACTATTACAAGCTCTCAAAGGTGAGTCATTGGAACGTCCTCCGGTATGGATGATGCGTCAGGCCGGTCGCTATCTTCCCGATTTTATGAAACTTAAAGAAAAACACGATTTCTTTACCCGCTGTCAGACCCCCGAGTTGGCCACAGAGAT
>CAJXEG010000102.1 GCA_913052425.1 uncultured Flavobacteriaceae bacterium
GGTGTAAGGGGATCCTGTTTCCGTTTTGACAATGCGCAATCAACTTGGTTTGTGGATGATCCAATTTCATCAATGCCTCAAATGAAATCATGGGATTGAGTTGCGGCAAGAAATATTGAGCAGATTGTTTGAGTGCTCCCACCAATATTTTTTTCATCCTTTCTGTTTTAAGGGTTTTTCTTTCAGAGCGGTCACACATTAAGGGGGTTATTTCGGTAACGCCTATTTCAGTCGCTTTTTCCAAAAACCATTCCAAACGATCGTTGCTTTTGGTCGGAGCAATGGCGATGTGTAATGGAACGATTTTGTTTTGGTGTAATGTGGCTTCCATTTTTTTAACGGCTGCTTTACGGCTGTCAGTACTGGTAATTTGTCCTTTCCATTCCAATCCTTTACCATTCGTGACACGGATCAATTCGCCAACTTTTTTCCGCAATACCTTGCTCAGATGTCGGCTTTCCTCCGAACCAAAGATTAGGGATTCGTCGTTCGCACTTAGATTTTCATTGTAAAATAGTTCCATGATCTAACGATATAATAATTACGAATTATGAATTATGAATGATGACACGAGCGAAGCGAACTGGCGAAGCAATTATGAATTAATTTCATTCCCATAGAGTATGGCCTATGATTACTAAGTTTTTTTCAAGAAAGAGATAATCTAGCACTTACCGATTGGTTCATTGACCCCAATTGATGGTTCAACAATTTATGATAACCTACGATCCCGATCATGGCGGCATTGTCTGTGGTGTATTGAAAAGGAGGTAAAAACACTTTCCATTGATCCTGTTCAGCTTTTTGTCCCAAAACCTTTCTGATTTCGGAGTTTGCAGCCACCCCTCCGCCAATGACCACACTGTTGAGATCGTATTTTTCCTTGGCGATGATTATTTTTTTCATGATTACTGTCACCAATGTTTTTTGAATGGAGGCACAAAGATCGTTAAGGTTTTCTTTAATAAAGCTGGGATTTTTCATGCAGTTTTTATGGACCAAATTGATGAAAGCGGTTTTCAGTCCACTGTATGAAACGTCCAAGCCATCCACCTTAGGGATTGGAAAATCAAAGGCATTAGGCTTGCCCTCTTTGGCCAATCGGTCAATTTCGGGACCGGCAGGGTAATTTAATCCCATGATCTTTCCACATTTATCAAAGGCTTCCCCTATGGCATCGTCCAGGGTTTTCCCTATTTCCTTCATCTCAAAATGACTTTCGACCATGACCAATTGGGTATGCCCACCAGATAGGGTTACTCCCAGAAATGGGAATTCTGGAGCAGGCTGATCTTCATTTTTGATAAAGTGACAAAGCAGGTGAGCCTGCATGTGATTGACTTCAATTAAGGGTATGTCCAGACTTAGGGCAAGCGACTTTGCAAAAGAACTTCCAACCAACAGGGATCCCAATAAACCCGGACCTCTAGTATAGGCAATTGCAGAAAGCTCTTTTTTATCGATATTTGCAATGGAAAGAGCTTGTTGTACGACAGGAACGATGTTGACTTGATGTGCCCTTGAGGCCAATTCAGGGACGACTCCACCATAGGACTGATGGATTTTTTGGTTGGCAATACAATTCGAAAGAACCACATTGTCTTTCAGAATGGCAGCAGCAGTATCGTCGCAAGAAGATTCTATTCCTAAAATGTAACTTGTTTTTTTCATATCAATTTGCCCAACGGCAACAAAAATAAAGGTTTACCATCAAAAAGTTATACAAATTTGCTCCCATACTACTACTGATGATTATTGTTCTATCATTGGTGGGCTTATTGGTGATCAGTATTCCGGCTGTTCAGACCCATTTGGCCAATCGATTGACCCAAAAAATCAATCAAAATTTTCAGACGGAGATGAAAGTTGAAGGTGTTGCCATTGGATTTGACGGTGCAGTAAACTTGTCCTCTTTTTTTATCGCAGATCATCATTCTGATACTCTGTTTTACGCCAAAAACTTTAAAACGGACCTCTACAGTCTGGGCCAGTGGGTCAGTGGTAATTTATTTTTCTCAACCACCGAATTTGAAGATATTTTTTTAAAGATCACCCAATATGAGGGGGAAGAAAACAATTCTCTTTTTCAATTTACAGACAAGCTTTTGGCCCACTCCGAACCCCAAAGTGATCGCCCTGTTTTTGTAAGGATAGACGATTTAAAGCTTACCGAAGGCCGTTTTTTGATGGTGGATAAAAACAGCGCTGAGAAACCATTGCAGTTTGAAAAGATCAACCTTAGGGGCAATGATTTTTTTGTGGTAAACGATGGTGTGGAAGTGGCGTTAAAAAATCTAAAATTTGATTCTAAAGATTACGGCAAATTCAATTTAAACAAAGCAGAGTTTTATTACAACCCTTGTGCTATTGACATCCGTTCGTTCCGATTGTCGTCTGGAGATACTCATCTAGATGGCAATATCACCCTTTTACTCCCCAATGGAAATTTCCAGGAATTTTTTGATACAGCCCGGATTGATATTAACCTCAATGGAGTCTTTTCAAGCCGGCAGCTTGAGAATTTTATCGATTTACCCGAAGATTTCCAGCCCTTAGAAATCAAGCTTTCTGCAAGGGGAAGCCTCAATGATTTTGAATTCTCCAATTTGGAAGTCAATCAAGAGGTAATACAACTCAAGGCCAAGCTCGACATCAAAGAGGCTTTTTCGGTTGCGCCCATAAAGGCTTTCATTGATCTGGAGGACTTGAAAATTATCAGCTCCAAATTGACCCAAATTATTCCGGTTTCCTATCACGATCAAATACCAAAACCCCTTCTCAACTATCAATCTTTTGTGGGTAGTGGAACTTTCTCACTTGAAGAAAATCAATTGAGAACAGATTTGCAATTGATAAATGGTGATGCTCATATTGTAAATCGAAGTCTCTTTGATTTAGCTGGGGATCAAGGGAAATTTAAACTGAATCGTTTTGAGGGTGTTTCGGAGATAAAAAAAATGGATTTATCTCCATGGCATCCAAAATTAGGATGGGTAACATCAAAATTTATGATTTCCGGGAATAGGGGAGATGCGGGTAATTTAAACCTTAATTTTGATGTTTATGTTGATGAAATGCTTCTCGATGATAAAGAAATCAATAATATTAATCTAGAGGGTGAGTTAAAAGAGGAGGAATTAACAGTTGATTTTACAATAGCGGATGAGTACATAAAGGCTACCTCCGCCATGGCCTATTCTTGGGGAGAAGATCAGCGTAAATATCAATTTGACCTAAATTTAGACCAACTCAACCTTCATCTTTTAGATGGGGAACTGGGAGGGGGTAAGGCCATTTACTCCGGAGATTTAAATCTCTTTTTGGTGGGAGAAACTTTTGACGATATTCAAGGGAATCTACTGTTTAAAAACATCCAATTTGAAAATCAAATTCAAGTGGATTCCTTCAATGATTTTATCCTTGAAACCAGCCTTTCCAATCAAAAAAGAATCATCAGAACCATTAATTCCGATATTGTGAATATTAATGTAAAAGGTGAATTTCAATTGAGTAAGTTAAATTCTCTTTTTTCCAATGCCATTGCTGAGGCCTTTCCTTTTGTGCCAAATAAAAAGATTGATAAAACCCAAGAATTGGTTTACGACATCAGTGTACAAACCGCACATCTGAATGCTGTTTTCCCCAATTTAGTCATTGACAAAAAAGCTATTTTCAGAGGTGTTTTATCCACCCAGGACAATGTCTCTAAAATGACCTTGAACATCCCCAAGATCTCTTTTAAAGATTTCAATGCAGAAAACATATCGTTACAATTAGACAACCAAAACCCACTGTTTAACACTTTTATGTCGGTTGGAAATATAAAAAGTGATGCTTATGAAATTTCAGAATTTAATACCCTAGGGGTTAAAATAGGCGATACCCTCAACTTCAGGACTGAATTTTTTGGAAGAAATGATAAAAATGATGTTTATCAACTGAATTACGCACTCGTAGTTGACGCGTCTAAATCTGAGATTTTACTCAAGCCTTCAACCATTCAACTGGAGCGTAATATTTGGAGCATTAACCCCGGATTTGATCAACAACATTTGATATCATATGACCTTGCCAGCCAAATGGTTGTATTAAATTTCTTAGAAGCCCGATTGGGAGATGAACGCATTGAAATGAAGGGAAATTATTTGTCGTCAGAAAATTTTGGATTTTCACTGAATATGGATAGTGTATCCCTTCAAAATTTAGCCCTGTCCAGTGAAGACTTTGATTTTAAAGGAGCAATGGATTTGAATCTAGACATTCAACGCTCTCCTTCCGATAAAACCCTAAAATTTAATGGGTCTATAGATGATTTTGTTTTAAACGATCTTGAAATGGGTTCGTTGCGGTTTTTTACTTTGGGAAATACCCAGTTAAACTCCTATGAAATTAACTTGTTGTTGTCCCATCGGGGAAATACCACCATGTCGGCCGAGGGAAGTATTCTGGGTTTTGATCAATCACCCCGACTTGATCTGAATTTTAATTTTGATGATTTTGATCTCTCTTTTCTCACTCCCGTAGGAGCAGGGGATATTGATGATATCAGAGGAATGGTGTCGGGTATTATAAATCTGTGGGGACCCATAGATGCTCCCAAACACAATGGACAATTGATTCTAAATGAGGGGGGAATTAGTGTACCAGACATCAATACCGAGTACAAAATTTCAAACGGTACAAAAGTTACTTTAGTAGATCAAAGTTTCAATTTTGAGAAGACCACAATTAATGATACCCGATTTGGCACTCAGGCTGAATTGAATGGGCAAATTAATCATTTAAATTTTTCAGATTGGGATTTTGATCTCAACATATCATCAGACAGAATTCTAATGCTCAATATTCCGGAGGATGTGGATGAGGTTTTTTTTGGAGATGGTTTTTTGGGCGGTAAGGTTCACCTGCATGGCCCTTCAAAGAATTTAACTATAGATGTGGTTGGAGTTACAGGGGAAGGAACAAGTATCAAAATTCCCTGGGCCGAAGACTATGGATTGGCAGATAAGTCTTTTATGAAGTTTGTTGACAAGAAAAAAGTCAATAAAACGCAGCAGCAAAGCAATGACAAATCCTACAGTTTCTCAGGCTTGCAAATGAACTTTGAATTGGATGTGAATAATAATGCAGAAATTAAAGTTGTGATTGATAAAGAATCCGGCAGTTTTTTGAGTGGCCATGGAGCAGGGAATATTTTGATGGAAATTGATACCAATGGAAAATTCAATATGTGGGGAGATTTTATTA
>CAJXEG010000103.1 GCA_913052425.1 uncultured Flavobacteriaceae bacterium
AAACATTCAGAAAATGCCCTGGAACTTGCCCAGTGGTTACAAAATCGTGACGAAGTCAGTTGGGTCAATTATCCCGGATTGGAATCCTCTAATTATGCAGAATTGGCAGATAAATATTTACCCAATGGTAAAAGTGGAATCGTCACTTTTGGATTGAAAAAAGGATTCGAGGCCGCCAAAAAAGTTACCGAAAGCACCAAGATATTCGCACTTTTGGCCAATATTGGCGACACCAAATCATTGATCATCCACCCTTCCAGTACCACTCATTCTCAGTTAAATGAGGAGGAACAAAAAAGCACTGGAGTAACTCCTGATTTGGTCAGATTATCAGTAGGAATCGAAAATTTAGATGATCTGAAAAATGATTTAGATCAGGCACTAAAGGGTTTATAGCTTATTTTAATGGCTGAGGTTAAAACCATATCCATCAATAATTTCACTACAGACTCAGGCGCTGTTTACGACAAGGTCGATTTGCACTACCAGCACTTTGGGCAGTCCTCTGACCATGCACCTGTTGTACTCATTAACCACTCCCTGACCGGTGACGCTAACGTTGCCGGTTCACAAGGGTGGTGGAGTGAAGTTGTCGGACCCAATCTCACCATTGATACCCGTCATTTTTCCGTACTGGCTTTTAATATACCCGGCAACGGGGTTAACGATTACACGCTTGAAAATTACAATGACTTTCATACCGGTGATATTGCAGAAATATTTTATCAAGGATTACAGATCTTGGGCATCGTAAAACTTTTTGCCCTAATTGGTGGGTCAATCGGTGGTGGAATTGCTTGGGAAATGGCCGCTTTATATCCCACTTTGACCGAAAATTTGATTCCGGTCGCCGCCGACTGGAAAGCTTCCGACTGGATCATTGCCAATACATTTCTCCAAAAAAGGCTATTGGAGAATTCCAGCGAACCCCTCAGGGATGCACGGATTCATGCCATGCTTACCTATAGAACCCCGGCTTCTTTTACAGAGCGATTTGGGAGAACCGTCAACAAAGACAAAAACTTGTTTAATGTTGAAAGTTGGCTCGTCCATCACGGTGACAAATTGGAAAGTCGATTTCTATTGCAAGCCTACAAAGCCATGAATCACCTTTTGGCCTCTATTGACATCACTCGAAAGGGGGATAGCTTGGAAAAAATCATTGAAACCATATCTTCCAACATACATCTCATCTCCATTGATAGCGACCTCTTTTTTACGGCCGAGGAAGACCAAAAAACCCTGCAAAGAGTAAAAAAAATCAAAAAGAACATTTTTTATCACGAAATAAAATCCATTCATGGACACGATGCTTTTTTGATAGAAAACGAAACAGTATCCCAAATTCTTAGTAGCATTTTTAAACCTAACTCAAATTATACCCAATCTTATGAAAGTTAATCTAAATAGAATCAACCAAGACTATCTTTTTGAAGTCACCAATAACAATGGTCACAAAGTACTGCTGGATAACAAATCCAAAATTGAAGGAAAAGTAGAAGGCGTTAGCCCTATGGAACTTCTTTTGATGGCCCTGGCAGGATGTAGTAGTATCGATATTATCGCCATACTCAACAAGCAAAAAATCAACCCCACCGATCTTAAAATGGATGTGGAGGGTAAGCGAATCGGGGGAGTGGTTCCCTCATTGTTTCACAAAATTTTAGTAGATGTAAGGTTAGAAGGAGATATCCCTCCTGAAAAAGCCAAAAGAGCTGTTAGCCTTTCTTTTGACAAATATTGTTCTGTAGCCAAGACTTTAAAGTTTTCAACCCCTATCAAATATTCCATTTTCTTGAATGGAGAAGAATTATGAAAAAACATTTCGAAACGGAAGCCATTAGAACGCAAATGGAGCGTTCGCAATATGCTGAACACTCTGCTCCGCTTTATCTGACCTCAAGCTTTGTCTTTGAGGATGCAGAGGAGCTTAGAGCTGCATTTGCTGGCGAACTGGAGCGAAATATTTACAGTCGATTTTCCAATCCCAATACCCAGGAACTGGTCGATAAAATATGCACCCTAGAGGTAGCAGAAGACGGACTGGCCTTTGCTTCGGGTATGGCCGCTGTTTATACCAGTTTTGCAGCCCTGCTTAATAGTGGTGATCATATTGTTTCTGTTAGGTCTGTTTTTGGATCCACCCATTCCCTTTTTAAAAAATATTTTACCAAATGGAATATAGAAAAGACCTACTTTAATGCCGATACACCAAAGGAAATTGAAGAGGAGATTCAACCCAACACCAAAATCATATACATCGAGACACCTACCAATCCTGGTTTGGACATCCTTGACATGAAGTACCTTTATGAGGTAGCTAAAAAACATCAAGTTCTTTTGGTGGTAGACAATTGTTTCGCAACACCCTACCTTCAAAAGCCCATCAATTTTGGAGCTGATTTAGTCATCCACTCCGCAACCAAACTCATCGATGGTCAAGGCAGGGTCTTGGGAGGGTTGATCGTAGGAAGACAAGATTTGATTACTGAAATTAAATATTTTTATCGCAATTCCGGTGCTGCACTATCTCCATTCAATGCTTGGGTGCTCTCCAAGAGCATAGAAACCCTTGCCGTTCGTTTGGATCGCCATTGTGAAAACGCACTGGAGCTGGCCAAACATCTCCAAAATCACCCCAAAATCAACAAAGTCAAATATCCCTTCCTGCCCAATCATCCTCAGTATGAAATTGCCATCAAACAGATGCTAAAAGGTGGGAATATCGTCACCTTTGAGTTGAAAGGGGGCATCAAATCAGGACAAACTTTTCTCAATCAAATAAAAATGTGTTCCCTCAGTGCCAACTTAGGAGACACTCGAACCATCGTGACACATCCCGCAACTTCCACCCACAGCAAACTCTCCCCTGAAGATAGAGCACGGGTAGGCATTACAGATGGTTTAATACGACTTTCCATAGGCTTGGAAAATATAGAGGACATCAAACAGGACATTGACCAGGCTCTGGATAAAGCTTAACCGATGATAGAGACCATTTTAAAAGAAAGAATTTTGGTTTTGGATGGTGCCATGGGTACCATGATCCAAAGACTCGAATTCACTGAAGAGCAATTCAGAGCAGATCGTTTCAAGGATCATCCCTGCCCCTTGGGGGGCAACAACGATCTTCTATCCATCACCCAACCCGATGCCATCAAAAACATCCACGAGCAATATCTTCTGGCCGGTGCTGATATCATCGAAACCAATACCTTTTCTTCAACTTCTATTGCCATGGCCGATTATCAATTGGAACACTTGGCCTATGAACTCAATTTTGAATCTGCAAAAATTGCTAAACAAGTTGCCCAAAAAATAAGTACTGAAAACCCCGATAAACCTAGATTTGTAGCCGGTTCTATAGGTCCTACCAATAAAACTGCCAGTATGTCTCCCGATGTCAATGACCCGGGATTCCGAGCCGTAAGTTTCGACGAGCTTTTCGATGCCTACCATGAACAAGTTGCTGGTTTGGTTGAGGGAGGTGCAGATTTACTTTTGGCCGAAACCGTTTTCGACACCCTCAATGCCAAGGCAGCACTGTTTGCCATCCAACAATACTTCGAAGAAAAAAAAATAAATTTACCCATAATGGTCAGCGGTACCATAACAGACAAAAGCGGGCGAACCTTATCGGGTCAAACGGTTGAAGCCTTTGCCATCTCCGTATCCCACATTCCGCTGCTCAGCATTGGATTTAACTGTGCGCTTGGGGCCAGCCAATTGATACCCTACATCAAAAGACTATCAAAAACAACCCCTTTCCATACCTCAGTACATCCCAATGCCGGTTTGCCCAATGCCTTTGGTGAATACGACCAAAGTCCACAGGAAATGGCAGCTTTGATCGAACAGTTCCTTGACCAAAACCTGGTCAATATTGTCGGGGGTTGTTGCGGCACCACCCCAGATCATATTCGCCTGATTGTCGATGCTGCGGCTAAGGCAAAACCCAGAATCCCCCTAATCAAAACCCATGCATAAAACTGAACGCCTACTAACACTTTCGGGTCAGGAATCACTGTTGGTGAGTCCCGAAACCAATTTTGTCAATATTGGTGAAAGAACCAATGTCACCGGATCAAGAAAATTTTTGAGATTGATTGAGGCTGGGGACTATGAGGCAGCCGTCGAAATTGCTCTGGAACAAGTAGAGGGAGGTGCCCAAATCATTGATGTGAACATGGACGAAGGAATGATCGATGGTAAAGCTACCATGATTAAATTCTTGAATCTCATCGGCGCAGAGCCCGATATTGCCAGAGTTCCCGTAATGATTGACAGTTCCAAATGGGAAATCATAGAGGCAGGTCTTAAGGTTGTGCAGGGAAAAAGTGTGGTCAACTCCATCAGCCTCAAAGAAGGCGAGTCCACCTTTATTGAACAAGCGCGTAAAGTTAGATTATACGGTGCTGCAGTAATCATAATGGCTTTTGATGAAGAGGGTCAAGCAGACAATCTCGAAAGAAGAATTCAAATTTGCGAGCGTTCCTATCGAATTTTGGTTGATCAAGTAAAGTTTCCTCCGGAAGATATCATTTTTGATCCCAATATTTTCCCTGTTGCAACAGGAATGGAAGAACACAAAAGAAATGCGCTGGATTTCTTTTTGGCCACCAAGTGGATTCGTGAAAACCTTCCTTATGCCAATGTCAGTGGAGGGGTCAGTAATGTCTCTTTCTCCTTTAGAGGAAACAATACCGTTAGAGAGGCCATGCACTCAGCCTTTTTATATCATGCCATTCAGCATGGCATGACGATGGGAATTGTCAACCCCACTCTTTTGGAAGTTTATGATCAAATTCCCAAGCCACTTCTTGAAAAAGTGGAAGACGTATTGCTCAACCGAAAAGAAGATGCGACCGAGGCCTTATTGAACTATGCAGAGCGCATCAAAGGAAATAAAAAACAGTCCAAGGAAGAAGAACAGCAATGGCGCAATGAGGATTTACAGGGACGAATCACCCACGCTCTGGTCAAAGGGATAGACAGACACATCATCGAAGATGTGGAAGAGGCCCGTCTTGCTGCAGATCGACCCCTTCATGTGATCGAAAATAACCTGATGGTTGGAATGAATGTTGTTGGGGATTTATTTGGATCCGGAAAAATGTTTTTACCCCAAGTGGTAAAATCTGCTCGTGTGATGAAAAAGGCAGTGGCTTATTTACAGCCTTTTATCGAGGCTGAAAAAAC
>CAJXEG010000104.1 GCA_913052425.1 uncultured Flavobacteriaceae bacterium
TATTGGATACTTTCAACCTTTCTTGGAACGACAATACCAAGGCTAGAATTGTAAACCAAAATCCGCAAAATAAAATGGTAAAACCCAGTTCCGGCGTAACCGCACAACGTTCCCAATGGACGACTTACGCTTACTTTAAAAATAAATTGAATCCATAGTATTTTGAAGATTAAAAAATTTGCTGCCATTGACATTGGTTCCAATGCCATGCGGGTATTGATTTCTAATGTGATTGAGACCAAAGAAGGGGTACACTTTCAGAAAAATGCTTTGGTTCGGGCTCCCATTCGTTTGGGGGAGGACTCTTTTACCTTGGGTGAAATATCCAAAAAAAGTCTCAAACGCATGATCAATGCCATGAAAGCCTTTAAGCTATTGATGAAAGTTCATGGCGTTTCTCATTATCAGGCCTATGCTACCTCTGCGCTTAGAGAAGCCAACAACAGCATGGATGTCGTTAAACAGGTAAAGAAAAAATCAGGGATTAAAATTGAAATCATTGATGGAAGAAAAGAGGCCGAAATCATTTCTAACAGTAAGATATCCGATTTTTTAAATACCCAAAAAACCTTTCTTTTTGTGGACGTCGGTGGAGGAAGTACCGAATTTACTTTTATCAATGAGGGAAAACGGGTTTGCTCCAAGTCATTCAAAATTGGCACCGTAAGGCTGATCAACAATCTGGTGGACGCCAGGGTCTGGGAGGCCATTAGAAATTGGATCATCAAAAATGCCAAACCCTATCGCAAAATCACCTTAATGGGATCTGGTGGAAACATCAATAAGCTTTTCAAATTATCCAACATTAAGGAAGGAAAGCCTTTGTCAGTCATCAAGCTCAATCAGATTTTTTTGGAATTGCAATCACTTAATTATGAGGAGCGAATTGTAAAGTTTGAGCTCAACCCTGATCGTGCTGATGTGATCATTCCTGCGGCAAGAATCTATCTCAAAGCACTGGAGTGGAGTGGGGGGCAAAAAATCTACGTTCCCAGGTTTGGACTGTCAGATGGAATGATCAAGTACATGCACAAGCATCGCAAAAAAAAGCGCTAACCGTGCATGGTTTCCTTTTTACCCAATTGTTTCATTATTTGGGCTTCAAAATCCAATAAAGCGTCCCATTTTTCATTGACTGCTTTTTCGTTTTTACCATACTGACGGGCCAGTTTGAGAAATAGGGTATAGTGATGGGCCTCACTAATCATAAGTTTTCTGTAAAATTTTTGGAGTGATTTATCGGCTATCGACTCCGACAGCAGTCTGAAACGTTCACAGCTTCTGGCTTCAATTAGGGCTGCATAAAGCAATTGATGTACCAATTGATCCGTTCTGCTTCCCCCTTTGGGGAAAAACTGCTGTAAATCCCTTACGTATTCGTCCTTGCGTTCTCTGCCCAAGACCCAGTCTCTTTCACGCAGGAGTTGGTGAACCATTTCGAAATGACTCAATTCCTCTTGGGCCAATGCGATCATGGCTTCAACCAGTTCACTTTCCTCAGGGTATCTGACTATTAAAGAAATGGCAGTACTGGCCGCCTTTTGTTCGCAAAAAGCATGGTCGGTTAATATTTCATGTATGTTTTTTTCAACTATGTTTACCCAACGGGGATCGGTAGGAAGTTTGAGTCCAAGCATGGCAGTATTTTTAAAGATCCAAATCAAATTCTTTTTTCAGCACTTCGATATCGGGATTTATTTTTTTTAGGTATTCGTATTTATCATTGACTCCGTAAACATATTCTTCACTTTTTCGAGCTTCTACCTTGATTTCAAAAGTGATTTTATAGTTGTTTAACGCCTGATTCAGGTGGGCAAGGAGGGGAGTCAATTCCTTTGTCAATTCAACTTTACTGAGTGAGCTGGAGGTTTTCAATACGATTTTGTGATCTGCTTGTAGTTCGGGTTGGCTCATTTCCAGTAAGGCAGCGATGTTGTTTTCTCCCAGATTGTTTTTTTCTTTGGTATAGGCCTTCCAAAGTGCTAATAGTGTTTCTTGGCTAAAGTTCTCCTGAGCGTCGTTAACTTTAATTTTTTTTGAGGATGATTTCCTTTCCGCTTCTTTTTTCAGTCCTATACTGGAGAGGGACAAACTGGAAACACCATTTCCCAGACACACTTTTTCGATTTTGATTTTAGGAGGAGAAAAAGCTTCTGTTTTTTCTTGCAGAGATTTTGTCGTTTGTACTTGATCCTTTTTTTTTGGTCCATATTCGGGGGGAGGTTCTGCAACCACAGTCTTTTGAAGGGTTGATGTTACCAGGGTACGCCCTTTAAAATGGCCTACTGGGATGATAAATCGGTTTACTTTTCCCCGAAATGGAGAGAGGCCATTTGCATGAGACATAATTCAATCAATAATCGTTTGTTCTTCGTATTTCTGTAATCCAGTTCACATTTACTGGCCAAATCTATGGCGTTCAACAGCAAGAGTAGTGGCGCTTTTGCAGTTTGTTCCTTAAACTTTTCCTCGGTACTTGTACTGACCTCAAGCAAATGAAGGGTTTTGTTCTCTTTGCTGACCATCAAGTTTCTGAAATGAGATCCCATTCCTGTGATGAACTGCAATTCATCAAATCCTTTTTGGAGTAATTCGTCAAAAGCCAAAAATAGGGCTGGGATATCGTGGTTCAAAATCAATTCCGTAACGGAAAAAAAGGTTTCATGATCCAGTACATTAAGATTTTCGGACACGGATTTTACGGTCAGGCTTCGGTCGGTAAAACTGACCATGCGATCATAGATGGACAGGGCATCTCTCAGTGCGCCATCGGCTTTTTGGGCGATCAAGTCCAGTGCCTCCTCTTCAAATTTTATTTTTTGGTCTTCTGCTATTTTTTGTAAATGTCCCTTGCAATCCTTGACGCTGATTCTCTTAAAATCATAGGTTTGGCATCGGGAGAGTATGGTGGGGATGATCTTTTGTTTTTCTGTGGTTGCCAGAATAAAAATGACGTGTTTTGGAGGCTCTTCCAAGGTTTTGAGAAAGGCATTAAAGGCTCCAATGGAGAGCATGTGTACCTCGTCGATGATATAAATCTTGTGGGTTCCTACCTGTGGGGGGATTCTCACTTGTTCATTCAAACTGCGGATGTCATCTACCGAGTTATTGGAGGCGGCATCCAATTCAAAAATATTAAAAGCAAAATCTTCATTGGCGACATCTATGCCTTGACTGTTGATTTTTTTGGCCAGAATTCGCGCACAAGAGGTTTTGCCTACGCCCCTAGGGCCGCAAAAAAGCAAGGCCTGTGCCAATTGATTTTTTTCTATGGCGTTTTCCAATGTCTGAGTAATGGCCTTTTGACCTACTACTTCCTGGAAGGTTTGCGGGCGATATTTTAAGGCTGAGACAATGTAAGTTTCCATATTGTGTGGCTTATAAACAAAGATAAAAATAGAAAAATGTCCATGCAGGAGTCAACAAATAAATTCACACTAAATTATCAACAAAAGACTAACTTTGTATCCGGCAGGCTGTCTTATTGCTCTTGTTTACAAGAGAGGAAAGTCCGGACACCACAGAGCAGTATAGCGGGTAACGCCCGTCGTTCGCCCCGGCGAATAGGACCAGTGCAACAGAAAGCAAGTACAGTTCGGCTGTAGTGAAATCAGGTAAACTCTATGCGGTGCAACGTCAAGTATAATTGCGTCTGAGAACTGCTCGTTCGATGTAATTGGGTAGGCGGCTAGAATGTTGTAGTAATACAATGTCAAGATAAATAATAAGACACGACAGAATCCGGCTTACAGGCCTGCCTTTTTTATTATTCAAAAAAACTAAACACATTGTTGCCGTATTTTCTCGATTCAGAAAATCTTGGATGGCTTTCCAATTTTTTTTGCCCACTGTGTTCTATGATCAGTAAACCTTCTTGTTTTAAAAGTTTGTTATCAAAAATGGTTTCAATCAGGCTGATGTATTGATGGGTCTCCATATGATAGGGAGGGTCAGCAAAAATTAAATTGTAAGATGTTGATACAGTAGATAGGTATTTGTTGACTTCCATTTGTATCGTTTGAATATTGAGTTCCAATATTTTAGAAATTTTACGAATAAAATCTATACATTTTTTATTTTGATCTACCGCTATGATTTCTTTTGCTCCCCTAGATCCAAATTCATAACTAATGCTGCCTGTTCCAGAAAAAAGATCTAAAGCAAACGTATTTTCCCAATCGTATTGGTGTTGCAGTATATTGAAAAGAGCTTCCTTTGACCGATCTGTAGTTGGCCGAACGGGAAGTTTTTTGGGGGCGATGATTCTTCTGCCTTTGTGGGATCCCGAGATGATTCGCATTACTCAAATAGATTGAGAAAATAGGGGGCCGGGTGTTCTCTTTCGTCAAACATAACAAATCCACCTTGGTCAGCAAAAGTTATTTTATTGTGGTAGCTTTCCAATGCCAAATAATACTCTTTATAGCGGGAGTACTTTCCAAAGAAAACGATATTAAAATCCTCAGGGGAAAGGAATAAATCTTTTGCAACAGCTAACAGAAAATAGAGAAAACTGTCTTCGTTTTTGTAGGGGTAAGTGTTATAAATTAGAAGTTCTTTTCCTTTAAACACTAAAAGATCAAATTGGGTGTCTTGCATGTGTAGATTCATTTCTATCGAATCTTCTTCATTTTTTACACCCGAACTGAGGTCATAAAGTATTTGAGAGTAATGGGTAAATGAAATTCCCTTAAAATAGTATTTTAGGGTATCTTCTATTTGTTTATTAACAGGGTAAAGAATTTTGATCTGATCGTCTTGGGTATCTTTTTCAGCGATGGACCATCCTTTCTCTAGGGATATGTTGTAATTGAGATAGGTTTCTTTTTGTTTTGGATTGTACAATGTTTTGGGTACAAAAGTTGCCAAATGATTGAAGTGTACTACATTTATCTTCTCACTTTCCTGATAGGAGTCGGTTTCAAAGAGTTTTTGAAGAGCTTCACCTTGTTCCAGTCTGTATGAGTCAAAACTAAAAAAAGGACGAGAATTATGAGTACAAAAAGAAAATCCATCCTTGAAAATTTGGATGGATAGTTCTTTGTCTTGTATGATGTTTTTACTGAACGGCATCAAAAATAGTGGGCCAGTTTCCGTTGGTACTTACCTCCGTAAGAGAACCCAGTATTATGTCAGGACCATTGACTCCGTCAACAGAAACAGTCTCGTTTTCTAATTTTAACAAATCTTTAT
>CAJXEG010000105.1 GCA_913052425.1 uncultured Flavobacteriaceae bacterium
ATATCTTCTAAAAAAGTCATTTTAGGTATTAAAATTGTAGCTAAATAGATATTTTCTTAAATATTATTAAATTTTTTGCTTAATTTCGATCAAAAATCTAACAATTATGAATAAGGTTAAATTAGATGAAATCGATCATCAAATTTTGGATATCCTTATAGACAATACCCGCGTCCCTTTTACGGACATTTCTAAGCGACTGTTTATCTCAGCAGGTACAGTTCATGTAAGGGTTAAAAAAATGGAAGAAGCCGGGATCATTAAGGGTTCATCGTTGAATCTGGATTATGTGAAACTGGGCTATTCTTTTATAGCTTACATTGGTATTTTCTTGGAAAAAACTAAAATTATTAATGATGTAATTAAAAACCTAAACGATATTCCATTTGTGACAGTAGCTCACATTACAACAGGTAAGTTCAACATCTTTTGCAAAGTGAGGGCGCATGACACCAAGCATGCCAAAGAAATTATTTTTATGATTGATGATATAGAGGGCGTTTCCAGAACTGAAACCATGATTTCTCTTGAAGAAAGCATTAATGATAAAAAAAGGTTAATGCACAGAATTTTTAATGAATTATAAATCATAATACACCGATAACAGCTGATGGCTCGAAAACCTAAAATCGAAAGATTTAATGAGAGTGTTCTCTCAAAATTCCAAATCTACAACAGTCTTTTTCTCACCCTTCCTTTTGATTCCATCAGAAACACATCGGTTCTGATCCCCCTTTTTGCAGATCACTGCAAGAACTGCTATGATCAGAAATTAGATCCTCGAGAAATCACCTCTAGTTTCTTTAGCAGATATCTTCCCGAATACGACGAAAAAGAACAGATTGATTTGCTTTTTCGTTTTATACAATATATTGAACGTCAGGTGGTTCTGTTCGATGCCATTGAGGATGCTGCTTTTGGATTTGTCAATAACATGCACGGCAGGGGGACCATTCGTCATATCAAAGAAGATGCTTCAGATAACCTCAAAGTCGATGAGCTAAAAGATTACCTCAATCGGTTTAAAGTCAGAATTGTACTTACCGCCCATCCCACCCAATTTTACCCGGGTAGCGTTTTGGGCATTATCAATGATTTGGCCAAAGCAATTGACGCGGGGGAGTTGGAAACCGTCAAGTTATTGCTTACCCAATTGGGTAAAACCAAATTCTACAAAAAAACAAAACCCACGCCCTTTGATGAGGCCGTCAGCTTAATCTGGTATCTGGAAAATGTGTTTTATCATTCCGCCAGTACCATCTACACTTATATCAAAAGGCATATTTTTAATAAAGCAGCTTTGGACAATTCCATTTTTGACTTTGGGTTTTGGCCAGGAGGCGACCGAGATGGAAATCCATATGTTACGCCCGAAATCACTCTTAAAACCGCAGAAAGTCTGAAGTTTTCTATTCTGAGAAACTATTTTAGGGAGATCAGAAAGATGAAACGCAGCCTTACTTTCAATGGTTTGGAAGAAAGGCTCGATGCCCTTGAAAGTGACCTCTATGCTACCTTGTTTTCAAAGAAAAAGCCCGATTACTTTAATATTGAGTACTTCGAAAAGGCGTTGGACGAAATTCACCAGATCATAATCAACCAAACAGACGGTCTATATGAGTCTTTGATTTTAGATTTAAAACATAAAGTGAAAATATTTGGTTTTCACTTTGCCAGCCTGGACATCCGTCAGGATTCCAGAATCCACAAAGAGGTGTTTGATGAGATTTTTTCTCATCCCCAGATCAGAAAGTATGTAGAAGGTTTGCCTGAAAATTTTGATGAGTTGGATACTGCCTCCAGACACAAAGTTTTGACCACGCTCAAAGGAGATGTGCCTTCTGATATTTTTGAAAACACCATCACCAAGGAGACATTGGGAAGCATTCGCGCCATGCGGGTCATTCAGCAACGCAATGGTGAACGTGGTTGTAATCGTTATATCATCAGTAATTGTCAGACCATTGACAACATCCTGGAGTTGTTTGCCCTGCACAAAATATGCAATTGGGATCACCCCACCGTCGATATCATTCCGCTTTTTGAGACCATTCCAGATTTGAAGGTTTGCGAGAAAATAATGCAGACCCTTTACGAAAATGAACAATACAGAAAACATTTGGCTTCTCGTGGAGACAAACAAACTGTTATGTTAGGTTTTTCTGATGGCACCAAGGACGGCGGTTATTTTATGGCCAATTGGAGTATTTACAAAGCCAAAGAAGATTTAACCGCCCTATCTAACCGCTATGGTATTAGTGTTGCTTTTTTTGATGGAAGAGGAGGCCCACCGGCCAGAGGGGGAGGGAACACTCACGAATTTTATGCTTCTATGGGCAAAAAAATCCAAGCCGATGATATTCAGTTGACCATTCAGGGACAAACCATCAGTTCCAATTTTGGCACCAACGATTCCTGTCAATACAATCTAGAACAATTGCTCAGTTCAGGGATTCAAAATCAGGTATTCAACTCAGAGAGAAATGTCCTTTCTTACGAAAACCGTAAGACCATGAACCAACTGGCCGATCATAGTCACCAAATCTATCAAGATTTTAAGGCTCGGCCGGAGTTTATCCCTTATTTGGAAGAGATGACCACCCTAAAATATTACGCTAAAGCAAATATAGGAAGTCGACCCTCTAAAAGAGGTAGCTCTAAAAAACTTGAATTCTCTGACTTGAGGGCCATTCCATTTGTGGGAAGCTGGAGTCAATCCAAACAAAATGTTCCGGGATTCTATGGCGTAGGTACCGCCCTCAAATCTTTTGAGGATAAGAACCAATTCGACAAGGTTACCCAATTGTATCAACAATCTTCTTTCTTTAGAACCTTAATTGCCAACAGTATGATGAGTTTGACCAAGTCGTTTTTTGCCTTAACGGCATACATGCAAAACGATAAACGTTTTGGGGATTTTTGGAATTTGATTCACAATGAGTTTAAACTGACTCAGGAAATGATTCTAAAGCTTACTGGATTTGAAGAATTGATGGAAAATGAGCCTGCCGGAAAGGCGTCTATCAAGATAAGAGAAGAGATTGTGCAGCCTTTGCTGACCATTCAGCAGTCTGCCTTGATGACCATTTTGGATGCCAAAAAATCAGGGGATATGTCTGAGGAAACAATGCAGCTGTACGAAAAAATGGTAACACGCTCCTTGTTCGGAAACATCAACGCGAGCAGGAACTCTGCCTAATCTCGTTGATAAAAATCGAATGCATCTGAAAGCTTTTCGGATGGAACCTCAATATCGATTGCCGGTTGTCCCAGTGCATGAAGTAATACGAATTTTACTTTACCGTGACTGTTCTTTTTGTCGTATCTCAATAAATCTATGATGGCGGCCAGATCGTCTTTGGTAAAACTTGATTTGGAAAAAATTCCAAGAAATACTTTTTTGATCTCTTCAGCCACTGTCAAATCAAGCCTACACAGTTGGGTGGCCAAATAAGCCTCGGTAATCATTCCTATGGCAATGGCTTCACCGTGGAGTAGGGTTATTTTTTTTGGGTTGTTCAGGCAATGGGTTTCAATGGCATGTCCCAGTGTGTGTCCAAAATTGAGAATTTTCCTCAAATTCGACTCGTAAAGGTCTTCGCTAACCACTGTATTTTTTATTGAAACCGAGTGATGAATATAATCTTCTATATCACTGTTTTCTAGTGACTTGTATTGAGAAAGCTGTTCGAAATAGTCCTTGTCTCGGATGATGCCATGCTTTAACATTTCAGCATACCCACTCTTGTATTCGTTTTCCGGTAAAGTATTTAAGTACTGTGGATCAATGATGACCATCCTGGGATGGGTAATGATCCCAATTTGGTTTTTTAATCCCCCCAAATCCACTCCTGTTTTTCCTCCCACAGAAGCATCTACCATCGACAATAGGGTGGTGGGGACATTTACAAAATCAATCCCCCTTTTGAATGCTGCTGCAACAAATCCACCAAGATCTGTGACTACGCCACCTCCTAGGTTGATTAAAAGGCTTTTTCGATCCGCACCCAAATCAGAAAGCTTTTGCCATACATCTTGGCATGTTTCCAGGTGCTTGTTTTCCTCACCGGCTTTGATCGTAAGAACATCTACATTTTTTAAATCTGTAAAATATTTCAAAAATACCGGCAGACAGTGTATTTCAGTGTTATTATCCACCAAAATAAATATAGAGGAATAGTTTTCTGTCTTCAGTAATAAACCGAGCCCACTATAGGCCTCATCTGAAAATAAAACCTTGTAACCTTTCCCCCTAATTGCTGATAATGTCTTTTTCATGTTTGTAAAAGTAAAACATTAGATTGAATTGCTAATCGGTCTTTATCATTGGCTTCGGTAGTCGAGTAAAAGTACCTCAACCGTCTTTTCACAATTCTCTACGGTTATCGAAATGGGCTTATCTGCCCAAAAACCATTGATAAAATACACTTTACAACTGTCTTTTTGGGTATTGCTTTTTCCAAAATCAACACTTGCTTTATTGAGAAAAGCCTGAAATTCTATGGAATCAAAAGCTGGACTTAGCTTGTTTTGTTGTTTCCATGATTTTTTGGAGAGATTACGGATCACCCTGTCATTTGGACCATAGTTGCAACTTGTTTTTTTACCTTTAAAAATTAGTGATAAAAAAATCAATCCAATTGAAAAACCTATTAAGTAGAAACCCAGTCGATACAACAATTTCATACGTATACAATTTTTATGGTTCTAGATTGATCTTCATTTATACTGAGAGTTACCTTGATATGAGGGGGCAACATGGATCGGATCCTTTCTCCCCATTCAATAAGGCAATAATTATCAGATTCCAAGTATTCCTCTGTACCTATATCCATTGCTTCGTCTATGTTTTTTAGTCGATAGAAATCAAAGTGATAAATAACTCCTTTAATAGGGCTGAAGTAGTGATTGACAATGGAAAAGGTAGGGCTAGAAATGGGATCGGTAACGTCCCATTTTCTGCATAATTCTGAAATTAGGGTTGTTTTTCCCGCTCCCATTGGACCATCAAAACAGATGATAGCAATTTTCAAATGTGTTTCTAAAAAATCGACCGCCTGGTCGATTTGATCCAAATTAAACCGAAATACCATATTGCAAACTTAACACTATCGTGGACGCATTACAACAAAAGGAATGATCATTTCCTCCA
>CAJXEG010000106.1 GCA_913052425.1 uncultured Flavobacteriaceae bacterium
GGGCGGAAAAAAGGGACGTGGTGGAAGTGGAAATCGGACCCAAATACCATAGACGCAGTCTTGACCTATGCAATGCGGGGGCACGGAAGACGCACCAATCTTTATACAGATTACACCTTTGCTCTCTGGCAAAATGAAGAACTAGTCACTTTTGCTAAGGCCTACTCAGGTTTAACGGATGCAGAAATAAAGCAAGTAGATCAGTTTGTCAAAAAAAATACTACTGACCGTTTTGGCCCTGTACGTCAAGTAAAACCAAAATTAGTTTTTGAAATTGCCTTTGAGGGTATCGCTGCTTCCCCACGTCATAAGAGCGGAGTCGCTGTCCGTTTCCCAAGGATTTTACGTTGGCGTCACGATAAAAATATTGCTGAGGCCAATAGCCTAGAGGACATTAAAAAGTTACTGTAATGAAAGAAGTCACTCAATGGTTTGGCGAGCAAGGTTGGCGTCCTAAGGCTTTTCAAAAAGAATGCTGGAAGGCCTATGATCAAGGAAAAAATGGAATGTTGCACTCCCCTACAGGAAGCGGAAAGACCTATGCGCTTTGGGGTGGGATTATGCAAGAAGCCTTTCAATCAAAGAAACATCCTAATGGAGTTCAGGCCCTTTGGCTTACACCCTTGCGTGCCTTGGCAGTAGAAATACAACAAGCCACTCAGCGAATGACAAAGGATCTAATTCCCAACTTACAAATTGCCCTTCGAACTGGAGATACTTCCCAAAGCGAACGTGCCAAACAAAAGCGTAAACCTTCTTTTGGATTGGTCACTACCCCAGAGAGTCTTCATGTGCTCTTAAGTACCAAAGAACATCAAAAACAATTTCAGCACCTCAAAGTAGTGGTTGTAGACGAGTGGCACGAACTACTCGGAACCAAAAGAGGAGTGCAAGTAGAATTGGCGCTAGCCTATTTACGCTCTTTCTTACCCAATTTAAAGGTCTGGGGAATTTCTGCCACCCTAGGAAATAAAGACTTGGCAAGAGAAATCTTATTAGGTCCAACAGAAAATTACACTACGGTAAATGCTGAGATTAATAAAAAAATTAAGGTAAAATCCATTTTACCCAAAAACATGGAAAGCTTCCCTTGGCGGGGACATTTGGGCATTCATCTTTTACCTCAAGTATTGAAATTGGTGCAGAAAAATAAAACCACATTGATTTTTACTAACACACGTGCCCAATGTGAAATTTGGTTCCATCGCCTTTTGGATGCCGATCCAAATTTGGCAGGAAACATGGCCATGCACCATGGCAGCATCGACAAAAAAATACGCCTATGGGTAGAAGAGGCGTTACGGGAAGAAACCCTAAAAGTAGTGGTGTGTACTTCCAGTTTAGATTTGGGGGTGGATTTTAGCCCAGTAGAAAATTGTGTCCAGATAGGCAGTCCTAAAGGGGTGGGGCGATTTATCCAACGCGCTGGGCGAAGTGGTCACCGCCCAATGGCAGCAAGCACCATTCACTTTCTACCGACACACGCCATGGAACTCATCGAATCTGTAGCATTACAACGAGGAATAGAACAACAGCAAATAGAAGACCGTGTTCCATATCTCAACGCCTATGATGTAGTACTTCAATTTCTAATGACCCTTGCTGTGGGGAGTGGTTTTCATCCCAAGGAATTATTCCCAATAATTCAAAACACTTTTTGTTTTCAAAACCTTGACAATGAACGTTGGCAATGGATGATTAATTTTTTAGTTAAAGGAAGTCAAAGTCTGGAACATTATGACGAATACAAGAAAGTGACTGTCTTAGAAGATGGAAGTCTTAAGGTCTTAAACAAAGGGGTCGCCATGCGCCACCGACTCTCAATGGGAACCATAGTGAGTGATGCCAATTTAAAAGTACGTTATCAAAAAGGAGGTTATTTGGGTACGGTTGAAGAATGGTTTGTAGCCAAATTAAAACCCGGAGATGTTTTCACTTTTTCGGGGAGAAACTTGGAACTGATACGAATGCACAATATGGAGGTCATAGTTCGTAAGTCCAAATCAAAAAAAAGTAGAATACCAGCCTGGATGGGTGGACGGATGAGCTTTAGTGCGCACCTTAGCGACCTCTTAAAAAAGGCTTTGTTTGACCAACGCAATCAAGACACTCCAGAATTTAAAGCTCTTGCTCCTGTGTTTCGACAACAATTGAAAGAATCTATTGTACCCCAACCTCATCAATTTTTAATAGAACGCTTCGAAACCAAAGAAGGCTTTCATACAGTATTCTATCCTTTTGAGGGTTATGCCATCCACGAGGCCCTGGCCAGTTTGATGGCCTACCGAATAAGTTTGATGTCTCCCATTACTTTTAGTATGTCCTTTAATGATTATGGCTTTGAACTTTTATCGGATCAAGCCTTTTCTAAAGAAGACTTTTTGGATAACAATCTGCTAACTTTAGATTATTTACACGAAGATTTAGAAAAAAGCATCAATATTTCTGAAATGGCACGACGTCGCTTTCGGGATATCGCAGTCATCTCAGGTATGGTTTTTCAGGGCTTTCCCAACAAACCTATAAAAGCCAAACACCTACAAAGTGGCTCCCAATTATTTTACGATGTATTTAAAGACTATGAGCCCGACAACTTATTGTACCAACAAGCCCTTGAAGAAACTTTTGATCACGGAATGGAGCGGGGTAGGATGACCCAGGTTTTTGAAAATATTCAAGAGCAAAATATCGTTTGGTGTGATTGTAGTCAACCCACTCCTTTTTCCTTCCCTTTGATTACCGATCGTATTCGTTCCAAACTCTCTTCAGAAAGTGTAGAAGATCGAATCAAGAAAATGTATCTTCAACTTGAGAAAGCTGGACAATGAAACGGATACAAATCAATGAAAATCATTTTGACTTACACCCAAGCGGTGCCCTTTATTGGAAAGAAAAAAAGACCCTAATGCTTGCGGATGTTCACCTTGGGAAAGTAGCTCATTTTCGGAAAAATGGCATTGCGGTTCCCCGAAAAGCAGAGGGTGCTTTCTATGAAAAAATTACCCTTCTTTTAAATGAATTTGAAGTGGAACGCCTCCTTTTTTTAGGCGATCTTTTCCACAGTTTTCAAAATAACGAATGGCACTTATTTAGTGCTTGGGTCAAACAGCAGCAAAGCGAGTTGATCCTTATTGAAGGAAATCATGATGTAATTCCTGCGTGGAAATTTAAACAACTGGGCATTACTGTTACACCTGATTTTAAGGAAGATACTTTTTACTTTTCCCATTTCCCTACCGAAAAAAAAGAAAACTTCGTTTTTTGTGGTCATGTCCATCCTGGTGTAAAACTCATAGGTGCAGGGCTTCAACAACTTAAAATGCCCTGCTTTTACCAAAGTCAAAATCAATTGATCCTTCCTGCTTTTGGAGCTTTTACAGGGTTGCATATCCTTACTCCTAAAGAAGGGGATTGTGTCTACATCACCTCGGGAAAAGAAGTTATGGAAATAGACAAGAATTAACTTTCAAGCGTTTATATTTACCAAAAAAAACGATCAATCCGTTATTAAACGTATTTGATAATATTACTTCCCAGAAGAAACTACTTGCAGCTTTTTCTGAGAAGCAGTGCGTCTATATCAAAGGTCTAGTAGGTTCGGGGGTTTCCTTTCGTTTTGCAGCTGCATTCCAAAAACAAGATCAATCGCTTTTATTTATCCATGAGAATGCAGAACAAGCAGCTTATTTTTTAAATGACTTCGAACGTTTGCTCGGGGCATCCGAAGTACTCTTTTTTCCAGCCAGCTATCGACAAGCCTATGCTCAAGAAACGACCGACAATGCAAACATCTTACTTCGAGCGGAAGTATTAAAAAAGCTGAGTTCCTCAAAAAAACCAGGGATCATTGTAACCTATCCCCAAGCTATTTTTGAAAAAATTATTTCTCAACATACCTTAAAGCGGATTACACTCAAACTAAAAAAAGACACCGAGGTATCCCTGAATCATATTAATGAGCGCCTTTTTGAAATGGGTTTTGAACGCGTAGATTTTGTAACAGGTCCTGGAGAATTTGCCGTACGTGGTGGAATTATTGATGTTTTTTCTTTTGCCTATCAGCACCCATACCGAATTGAATTTTTTGATGAAACTTTAGAACGACTTTCTAGTTTTGATGTCAGTAGCCAACGCTCGATAAGCGCTTTTGAAGAGATTGAAATACTGCCCAATACCTCCGATCACGACTTTACCGATAAACGAAAATCCTTACTTTCCTTCTTTTCATCAGAGAGTTCTGTTGTTTTTGCAGATCTCGATAAGACAACCGATCGATTGGAGCAACTTTACGAAAAAGCAGAGAAAGTATATCAAGAAATGGATACAACGACTCAATATGCTCCAGAAATTTTATTTGTTAAAACCCAAGAATGGATTGCAGACTGTCAAAATCGTTCGGTATTTGTACTTGAAAAAACAACGCATATAAAAATTAAAGAACAGCTTTTAATCAAGCAAAGTCCCCAACCTACGTTTAACAAAAAGTTTGACCTTCTTGTTTCACATCTTTACCAAAACAAGGATCAAGGTTATAACAATACCCTTTTTTGTAGTAATGAACAACAAGCCAAACGATTTCATGATATTTTTGAAGAAATGGAAGGAGACATCCATTATCAAACTGAAGTGTTACCCATTTATGAGGGTTTTGAAGACTTAGAAGCTAAGTGGGCTTGCTTTTCAGACCATCAGATTTTTGAACGATATCACAAATATCAGCTTAAATCGGATCGCAGAAAAAAAGAAGCCCTCAGCTTAAAAGAGTTGACCCAAATGGAAATAGGCGACTATGTTACTCATATCGATCATGGGATTGGAACTTTTGGGGGCCTACAACGCATTGAAGTAGAGGGAAAATGGCAAGAAGCCATCAAACTGTTTTATGGGGAACGAGATATTCTATATTTAAGCATTCACTCCTTACATAAGATTAGTCGTTATGCTGGAAAAGATGGGTCCGTCCCCAAGATCTATAAATTAGGCTCTAAAGCTTGGAAAGCACTCAAACAAAAAACAAAAAACAAGGTTAAGGAAATTGCCTTTAATCTAATTGAACTCTACGCCAAAAGAAAGCAAAAAATAGGTTTTGCCTTTGATCCCGACAGCTATTTACAGTGGGAATT
>CAJXEG010000107.1 GCA_913052425.1 uncultured Flavobacteriaceae bacterium
AATATTTTTAAACAAAAATGAAAATAGAAAAAACTTCGGCTTCAAATTTAGCTCAAGTGGATTTTGAAAACTTGACTTTTGGATCTGTTTTTACAGACCATATGTTTTTATGCAAATACAAAGATGAAGAATGGCAGACACCCGAAGTTATTCCTTATCAACCAGTGTCTTTTGAGCCTTCAATGAGTGTACTTCACTATGGCCAAGCAGTTTTTGAAGGCATGAAAGCCTACAAAGACGACCAGGATAAAGTCTGGCTTTTTAGACCCGATCAAAATTTTAAGCGAATCAACCGTTCGTCTGAAAGACTTCAGATCCCAGCATTTCCTGAAGACTATTTTTTTGAGGGATTAAAGACCTTGTTAAAATTGGACAAGGATTGGATCAAACCGGGTATTGGAAATTCACTCTATGTTCGACCATTTGTTTTTTCAAGTCAAGCCTGTGTTCAGGCCTCCCCATCCAAGGAATACACTTTTATCATCATTTGTTGTCCTGTTAAGGCCTATTATGGTGGAGAAGTAAATGTATTGATTGCAGAGGAATTTAGCCGAGCAGCCGATGGCGGGATCGGTTACACCAAAGCAGCGGGGAACTATGCTGCCCAGTTTTATCCTACCGCACTAGCGCAAAAACAGGGGTATCAGCAGATTGTTTGGACCGATGCCAAATCGCACGAGTTTTTGGAGGAAGCGGGAACCATGAATATTTTTTTCAGAATTGAAGACAAATTGGTTACTGCACCTACCAATGATCGCATACTGGATGGTGTAACCCGAAAAAGTGTCATACAAATTGCCAAAGATTCAGGAATTGAGGTAGAAGTACGACCCATCAAAATAGAAGAAATTGTAAAAGCCTCAGAAAACAATTCACTTAAGGAAATGTTTGGAAGTGGAACAGCCGTAGTGATCAATCCCATCAAAAGCTTTGGTTATAAAGGGATCAATTATAAGCTTCCTGAATTAGAAAACCCCCTTTCAACACAGCTAAAGGACAAAATCATGTCCATACAATACAATTTATCCGAAGATCCATATGGATGGCGGGTAGCTGTAAATTAATCCTTCTCCAATATGGATGCAATATTGGGTTTAAAGTAATTGGGTCCTTTAAGTACTTTTCCATCTTCGCGATAAATCGGTTTGCCATCGCTGCCCAACTTGCTCATGTTGCTTCGTTGAATTTCGTTAAAGACCTCGGTGATTTTGTGCTGCATTCCGTGGGACAAGATGGTTCCACACAATATATAGAGCATATCCCCCAAAGCATCAGCGACTTCGACAAGGTCCTTGTTTTGAGCCGCTTCCAAATATTCTTCGTTTTCTTCCTTCATAAGGTTATGCCTGAGAAGTACTGTTTGCTCTGGGAGGCTCACCACGGGTGCGTTAGCAGATTCAATACCGAATGCATCGTGGAATTCGGCTACTGCCTTTAATTCATTTTTAATCATTTGTGTATTTTAGTAGAAATTAAAAGAGGTCAATGTTTTTTTCTAATTTAGGCAAAAATTAAAAAATGTTCAGTCAAGGACAACTTTTGTTTGCCGTATTTTTTGTCATTGCTTTTGTGGCACTGATGATCTTCTCTTACAGAAAAGATTCCAAAAATCATAAACTACATTATAAGGGAAGCATCAAAATATTTTTTGCATTTGTACTGACCATAGGAATCCTTTTTCTCATCAAATTTTTTACCCAGAATTCTTAATTCAAAAGATGAAGCAACTCTTGATTGTTTTTATTGGAGGAGGAATGGGAACCGTTATGCGTTTTCTTATTGGTAAATTTTTACCCTATTCCGGCAAAGGCTTTCCTTGGAATACCTTTTGTGCCAATTTAGTGGGTTGTCTGTTAATAGGACTACTGACAGGCTATTTTTTGAGAAACAATGCTGAAAACCAATCTTCACTGGTACTTTTTGCCACTGTAGGGTTTTGCGGTGGATTTACAACTTTTTCTTCCTTTGCCAACGAAAACCTATCCTTTGTCCGATCAGGAGATTACACTATGTTATTGGCCTACAGTATGTTGAGTTTAACGACTGGAATTCTTATGGTTTATCTGGGAATTATGATTGACAAGTATCTTCATTGATTTTTTACATATTTCTTAAAATTTACTTAAAAAATTATTATACCCCTATTATTTTGGGGGGAGTATTGTTCAAAATAATAAAAATAGGTTTTTGACCCCTTTATTTTTTATGGTCAAAATTCTAAATCTATACTTTTGGTTAAAATTATAATCATTAACTATGTTAAATCTTTCACTAATTAATTCGACTACAGCTGTTGAGGTCAACGATGATTTCACCATGCTTTGGATCCTTTTGTCAGGGATCTTGGTATTTTTCATGCAAGCGGGATTCACTTTGGTAGAATCTGGTTTTACCCGTTCCAAGAATGCGGTAAACATTTCCATGAAAAACATTCTAGACATTTCTGTAGGAACTCTTTCTTACTGGGCCATTGGATATGGTTTGATGTATGGAGCATCCAATGGATGGATCGCAACTTCAGACATTTTCTTTAATCCTGGCGATGGACCTCACGATGTTTTTTTCCAGACGGTTTTCTGTGCTACTGCAGCAACCATTGTTTCTGGAGCTATCGCAGGTAGAACAAAGTACACTACTTACGTATTCTTTACCATTTTCCTAACGGCCTTGGTTTATCCCATTTCAGGTGGATGGCAATGGAACGGTGATGGATGGTTGGCCAATTTAGGCTTTATCGACTTTGCCGGATCTTCTATTGTACACTCCGTAGGGGGCTGGGCTGCACTTGTAGGTGCATGGATGGTCGGTCCAAGATTGGGCAAATACGTAGATGGAAAATCCAATGTAATCCCTGGACACAACCTTTTATTGGGTGCACTCGGTGTATTCATCCTGTGGTTGGGTTGGTTTGGTTTTAATGGTGGTTCTCAACTCGCTTGGGGTGGAGATGATTCTGTAGCTGCTTCAGCTGTAGTTATGATTACCAATATTGCTGCCGCTGCCGGTGCAGTAGGTGCCATGGCCATCACTTGGATTAAAGACGGAAAACCCAACCTGGGTATGACACTTAACGGTGCGATCGCAGGATTGGTTGCCATTACAGCAGGCTGTGGAAATATGACTTTTGGTGGAGGATTTCTTGCTGGATTAATCGGTGGTATAATCGTTGTATTCTCAATCGAATTCATTGATAAAGTTCTAAAAATTGACGATGCTGTAGGTGCGGCTTCTGCTCACGGTGTAGTGGGTGCATGGGGTACATTGGTCATCGGATTGTGGGGCGTTGATGGCGATACTGCCATAGGTCTTCTCAATGGCGGAGGTGCCAGCCAATTGGGTATTCAAGCCATAGGTGTTCTCGCCTACGGAGTTTGGGCTACTGTGGCTGCATTGATCGGATTCGGTATCCTTAAGAAAACAATAGGCCTACGCGTGACCGAAGAAGTAGAAATCAAAGGTTTAGATCAAGCAGAACACGGAATCGGAGGATTCGAGGGTGGTGGATTCGAAGCTTGGGTTAAAGAAAACACTAAATAACTCTAACATAAACACTATTAATTAAACACTATTATTATGAATTTTATTAAAAAAACTTTTTTAACAACTTTAGCACTAATTACTGGCTTTGTGGCCATCGCACAGGAAGAAGAGGCAGCTCCAGCACCAACTTTTGGTTTGAGCGGTTCCATTGACACTTATTACAGAAGCAGTGAATATGCCCCCGGAACTTCTTTTGCTAACCTTCCCGGGTTTGCCATGGGGATGGCCAACCTAATTGTCTCTTATGAAGGAGAAAAATCAGGATTCGTCGCTGACCTCGTTTTTGGTCCAAGAGGAGCTGATGCCGTTTTTAGTTCTCCACAACTTGATGATTTTTACAGAAGCTCTAACATTGTTAACCAGCTTTACGCCTATTACAATGTAAGTGACTCTTTCACCCTCACCATGGGTAACTTCAACACCTTCCTAGGTTATGAAGTAATTTCGCCAGTAGCCAACTTCAACTACACCACCTCTTACATGTTCTCCTATGGTCCTTTTTCTCATAGTGGAATCAAAGCAGATATTGCTGCAGGAGAGAATACCTCTATTATGCTTGCTGTTTTGAACACAACCGATGCAACAGAGTTTCAGCCCCTAGATGATGACTACATGTTTGGAGTTCAGCTTGGAATTTTTGGTCAATACATCAACTACTTGGGCGGGGGTACTGCTGGAGTAAGCCAAATTGACTTTACCGGTGGCTTCAACCTCGGAGATAGCTTCTTTCTGGGAATTAACGCGACCAGCTACAGTGATGATGACGATGTAAAGTTCTCAGGAGTAGCATTGTATCCTCAGTATACTTTTTCAGACTCCTTTGCCTTGGGTGCAAGATTCGAAGCCTTCTCAGAAGATGGATTGGGTGCGATTGGAGATATTTCTGGCGATGGTGATAACACTTCCATCACTGTTACCGGAAGCTATACTTCAGGCAATTTCATCTTTAAGCCTGAAATTAGAATTGACTCTGCTTCAGACAAGTTTTACACTGATGCTGACGGAGCAACAGATAGTCTAGCTGCATTTTTAGTAGCCGCCATCTACTCATTCTAAATCAATGCTTTTGTATCAGATTAAATACGATAAATATTGATGGCCCATACCCCCCGACGGAAAACCTCGGGGGGTTTGTCACTATTGGCAAAAAAGCTATTTCGGTGATAATCAAAAGATCAAAAAGCAGAAAAAAAAGAAAGAATTGGACACAGAAAACATCCAAATCTAACTCTGACAAAAACAAATTTTAAAAGCGTTTTCAAAAACAAATATTTTAATAATCCAAAACATGAAAAAAATTGAAGCAATCATCAGAAAATCAAAATTTGATGATGTCAAAGAAGCCCTTCACAATGTAGAAGTAAATTTCTTCAGCTACTGGGATGTAACCGGAGTAGGCAATGAAAAAGAGGGACACGTATACCGTGGAATTTCATACAGCACCGCCGAAATCCAGAGAAGATACTTATCCATAATAGTCTCTGAACCTTTTGTAGAAAAAACAATCAAAGCTATTCTTGCTACTGCCGCAACTGACAAAGTGGGAGATGGTAAAATATTTATTTTAC
>CAJXEG010000108.1 GCA_913052425.1 uncultured Flavobacteriaceae bacterium
AGGAGTTTAACAAACTGCCCAAAGCCAATCCGCCCAAGCCTAAAGTACAATCTTTTAGGAAGTGTCTTCTGCTGTTGAATTGTGCCTCAACAGTTCTTTGCTCTGCTAATAATTTCTTTATTTTATCCATGGGTGAGAAATTCGTCTAAATTCATAATGGCATTGGCAATGATGGCCAAGGATGCTGTTTTAACATCGGTATGCTGATCCAACCCAAAAAAATCTTCCAATTGATCGGGATCGTTTTCAAAAGTCAACTTGGCTTCTTCGTATAGGTTTAACAAGTCTTTGAGTTTGTCTTCATCGGCTTCTCTGAGTGTAGCTTTTTGGTACATCTCGAGGATGGCGGTTTTACTTTCTTTGTTTTGGTGTGCTTTGGCCAAATTCATGGCCGCCTCCAAATAAACAGGGTCGTTCATGGTTACCAAAGCTTGTAGCGGAGTGTTGGTAGGAGATCGCCTTACCAAACAAACTTCCCTACTTCCTGCATCGAAAGTGATCATGGAGGGATAAGGGCTGGTTCGTTTTAAATAAGTATAAATACCCCTTCTATATCGGTCTTCTCCTTCACTGGTTTTCCATAGATTGCCTAAGTAAACATGTTCCCAAATACCGTCAGGCTGAGGAGGCATAACACCCGGGCCATACATTTTATCGCTCAACAATCCTGAAACGTATAGGGCTTGATCTCTGATTTCCTCCGCGGTCAATCTCAAGCGAGGGCCTCTGGCATAGAAAACATTGTTGGCGTCAATGGCCAATTTCTCCTGACTTATTAAAGAACTTTGGCGGTAGGTGGCAGACATTAATAAGGTTTTGATCAGTTTTTTAACACTCCAGTTCATGGAATGCATCAACTCATAAGACAACCAGTCCAGCAGTGCCGGATGCGAAGGAGGGTCGGCCATGGTGCCCATGTCTTCCAGGGTGGAGACCAAACCTTTTCCAAAAATCTGATACCAAACCCGATTGACCAGGGTTCGAGCAGTAAGCGGGTTTTTCATATCCACCAACCACTTGGCAAATCCCAAACGATTGTTTTCCCATCGGTTTTCCCAAGGATTAAGCGTTTGAGGAACTCCGGTCTGTACCTCCTCCGTTTTGACCATCCAATTGCCCCGATCAAAAACATGGGTTTTTCTTTTCATGTGGTCGGGGTTTTCGACCATAACAGGAGTGACATCTCCTTTGATGTTCAACACTTCATTTAAGTTTTTGCGAACCGCGGTATAACCGGGTTTTCCTCTGCCGGGGAGTTCGGGCACGAATGCAATCCAATGGATGAGTACGTGCTCTTTTTTTAACGTCTGGTCTTGGGTCTGAAGTTGAACATATAAATCAAATGCTTCTGTTTCCTTACTGATATCAATAGAGGTAATGATCTGCCCCTGACGATCCCCATAAAAATTTTTGCCTTTTTTTGAAATCTTAAATTTTCCAATGATTTCCCCATTGAACCCATTTTTACGAAAGACCAATGTGGAACGATCGGTCTTTCCGACAAACTTTAGGTAGAGCTTTTGGTAACCCAGTGGATTTACATTTTTAATAGAAGCGACCCCTCCTTTTCTTAATCCCAAATTAGGGCCGGAAACAAAGCCATTATCGATGACTTTAAAGTGATGAGCAGCATAGTTGGGTTCTTTAAACAGTATAAAGTCCTTAAAAAGCTTTTGTTTTTTGGGATCGGCATGAGTAGCTACCCAATCCAATACATTGTTGATTTTTTGAAGTTCCTCCGGCTTGTAGTCAATCAGGTTGGGAGATTCATCGGGAATGTCCTCATCGCTGGTATTGTTGAAAAAAGCCATGACATTGTAATACTCTTTATGTCTAAAAGGGTCATAGGGATGGCTATGGCACTGCACACAACTCATGGTGGTACTTTGCCATACGTCGAAAGTGGTGTTGACACGGTCAATAACCGCGGCGACTCTAAACTCCTCGTCATCCGTTCCTCCCTCGTCATTGTTCATGGTATTGCGATGGAAAGCAGTTGCAATCAATTGATCGGCCGTTGGTTCGGGCAAGAGATCTCCGGCCAATTGTTCAGTGGTGAATTGGTCATAGGGCAAATCGCGATTCAGTGCCTTGATGACCCAATCGCGATAATGCCAAATGGTTCTTCCCGGATCTTTTTCAAATCCCATGGTATCGGCATAGCGGGCCAAATCCAACCACCAACTGGCCCATTTTTCACCATAGGCATCGGAGGTAAATAAGCTATCAACATAGTTTTCGTAGGTGATCTCTCCGCTGACAAAACTTTGAAAAAGATTTGTATCGGGAGGCAAACCTGTGATGTCAAAAGCCAATCGTCTTGCAATGATGTTTTTTCGTGCAGGAGAATTGGGTAAAAGGTCCTTCTCCTCCATTCTGGCCGCAATAAAATGATCAATGGAGTTGGCGATAAAGTCTTTTTCTTCAAAAACCGGGGCTACTTTGGGTAATTCGGTTTTTTCAACAGGCAGGTAAGCCCAGTGGGTGCCCCATTGGGCGCCCTGTTCGATCCAATCGGTAAGGGTTTTGATTTCATCTGCTGATAATGGGGTCTTTTGGTAAGGCATTCTCAGCTCGGGATCAGTATGGTGCAACCTTTGGATCAACTCACTCCTTCGGGCACTCCCGGGAATAATGGCGGGTTTTCCCGATTCGGTTGCCCCCATGGCTTCGGATTCAAACAAAACACTAAATCCACCGTTTTTCTTTACCCCCCCATGACAAGAGATACAGTGTTTGTTGAGAATGGGTTTGACTTCGGTAGCAAAATCAACTTGATGATCCGGTTTTAAACTCAAAACAAGAAATCCTATGAGTACCAAAATTACAGCCAATACAACCCCTACTCTTTTCTCTCTAATCATCAAAATTCTTTGAACTAACTCTATTATATTGTACAATTTAAAATTGATCACACCTTAAGAACCTTAATTTTTTATTCTTTAAAAATTTTGAGGGTAACCATCATAAAGTCAACCAGTCATTAATTTTTATTTCATTGAAATTAAAAAAATTTAATTTTCATCGCAACTCCCCTCTGTCCATGATTTAACACCGGAGGCTTCGGCCACACAATCATTTCCATAGGTGATTCCGTCACAACCACAAACGGGCATATATTCTTTGGTGCAAGGAATATTCTGATTTGGTCCCTTGCATTTATCTTGTGAGCTTGTTTTTTTACAACCCAGAGTAAAAAATACAAGTAATAGACTCAATAATTTTATTTTCATAATCACTTAAGTTCTTTTAAACTTAAGTTTTTCCAACGTATTTTTTTGTTGGCTTTCATTTTTTTCTTGCCAATGCCGTGAAGCTGAAGTGCGATGTAACCATTATCGGTCAGATCGTCATAGACATCACCAACCATCACACCATTGACCCATGACTGAATGTGGTTGTCTTTTACCCTGACCTTAAAGTGATTCCACTCCAAAGGCATAAAAGCAGCTTTAACCTTTTGGTTGATTCCCGGTGTGTGGAGAAACCCTCTTCCAGCTTCTTCATATATGGCTCCGCTCCAGGCTCTGAAGGTAGGATCGATTTCGATTTGATAGCCCCAAAAAACCCCGGCCTTGCGGCGAATGTATTTAAGACTCTTTTCACCTTCCTCATCGAAACGTCCTCCCCAACGAATGGTTTCGGTATCTTCCCTGTATATATTGCTTCGGATCTGAACCCCGGAGTTTAGAACCGTATCAAGTTTGACATCAAATTCCAATTCAAAATTTTGGTATTTTTTTTCGGTATGTAAAAAGGTATTGGGTAAGCCCATGACGGCCTCTGCCACAATGCATTCATTTTCTACATAAAACTTTCCTCCACCATAATTGACCCAACCATCGAGGTTGGAACCGTTAAATATTTCGGAATCATTATTTTGACAAGAAAAAAATAAGGTTAAGATTAATAGAAGATAAGTGAATTTGTTCATTTTTTGATTGTGTTTTATGGTTGCTATTTTTGGACTTGTGCCAGATACTCGTCTCGAATCATTTTGGCTGTCCTGTGGTTTCCGTTGTGATCCCAACCGGGAGGGAGAAAGATATAGGCCAATTTATTTATTAGACCGGGGGCGCGTACAACATCCTTAAACAATGCAATAAACTCGCCAAAATAGACGTCGATAAAGTTACCTGAATTGATTTTTCGGGTAATGCCGTATTCAATATCTATGTCTTTTTGCTCCTCTTGATAGGTTTTAAAGACCTTATCCCAAATGTTGAGCAGATTGCAATAATTGGTATCGATATACAATGGATTTCGAGCATGATGCACCCTGTGGTGGGATGGAGTTAAAATGAATTTGTTGAGAAAACCCATCCTACTGTTTTTTATCAGATTTTCTCCGGCATGAATAAAAGTTCCGTAGGTGCCATCCACAAACATGATGACAAACAAAAGGGCAGGATGGACACCCATCAGAATGCATATGGAGGTACGGATCAGATCAGCATAGGGGGCTTCCAAAAAGAAATGAGCATGCGCCACACTTAAATTCATCTCCTCGGGGGTATGATGGGTAGCGTGAAAACACCAAAATAGGCGAACCTTATGCCCTAAATAATGATATACAAAATGGGCAAACTCCCAGATGATGTAGGCATAGATAAACCAATACCAGGTCATTGAGGTCTGAAAAGGAGCGTATACTTGAAAAAGCCCTATGCAGATGGTAGTCATGGCAATGGCAATGAAGCGACCCACAAAACGATTGAATACATAGATCAAAAACATGGTTTGATAGACTTTAGTCTGAGGGTTTTTCTGAATTATACCCATCACAAATTCAAATACCAAAAGCAAAGGCAAAATGGGCTGTATGATGGCCACAATACCGTCATAGGTTAAAAAAGAGGCATAATCACCACTATTGAGGATTTGAAAAAAATTTGTGATGTCAAAAAGGTTGACAATCTCATTCCAAAAAGGTTCAAAAATCTCCATCCATTTGCAGTTAAATGTACAATATAGAAATTTTTCTAAAAAAATTGACTGACAATAATCAATGAGCTTTAAGCGGTGTTAAAAAAAATTTGACCAAACCATCTTTTTTATATCTTTCAGTTTATAAAAAAACAAA
>CAJXEG010000109.1 GCA_913052425.1 uncultured Flavobacteriaceae bacterium
TATGGTGAAACCAGACCCTCAGCTGACAACAAAACTGCTGCTGGCAGAGCTGCCAACAGAAGAGTTAAATTCGAAAGAAAAGTTGAAATCAAAGTTGTTGAGTAATTTTTAAATCACTCTATAAAAAAACTCCCACATTGTTGGGAGTTTTTTTTTATCCTATTATATACATCCTAAAGGTTTTGTTACCCGCGTAAATTGTTGATCGTAACCCAGACAGTCTGGTTTCATTTAGACTTATAATATTATCCACCCAAGGGGAATTTTCAGTGTAACCCTTTGTGAGCTATACCATTCAGTTCTGTAATATGACCACCTATTATTCCTAATCCCTTTTATACCCAAAAATATAAGGACACTGATGCCTCTCCACAGCATCCAAGGTAAAGTTTTTAAATGAAGATAAATTCCTTAACACGGCTGCTCTAACCTAGTAATGGGTCTTCCCAGAGTCATGCATCAATTTTGGAGTGCCCTATGACAAGATCATAGTCTTGATTAGAGTAACAATGACATGACGAAAGAATTACCAAAAGAGAGAATAAATAACGGTCAAAATGATCAGGGTAGCAAAAGTTCCTATATTAAATAGGGGGGAGGTCTTAAAAATACCTTTGGGCAAATTAATCGCTTTTGAATCCTCTACTCCCTTCTTTTGTCTGATACTAACAACCACAATGACCGCCATGGTCAAAAGGGCAGTTAACCCCATCTGATCCATCCAAGGGAGATCGGGAAAGAAAGCTTCAAGGCTTGTTCCATTTACCCAGCCTTTGGATCCTACCTTGAGAAACATAGCAATGGGAATAGAACTCAGCGCACCCCATATGGCTGCTCTATTGGTAGTTTTTTTCCAAAACAATCCCAAAACAAAAACTGCCAATATTCCGGGACTTACAATACCTGTATATTCTTGTATAAACTGAAAGGCCTGATCGATACCTCCCAAAAGAGGCGCCATGGTAGCACCAATGATCAATGCCACAGCAGCAGAGATCCTTCCTACTTTTACTGTTTTTTTATCATCGGCATTTTTATCGATCAATTGTTTGTAAATGTCCATTGTAAAAATGGTCGAGGTAGAATTCAACATAGAAGCCAGAGAGGAAACAATAGCGGCTGCTAAAGCTGCAAAGGCTACTCCTTTAAAACCAACGGGTAAAAACTGCATCAACCAGGGGTATGCCTTGTCTGCCTTTCCCTCGGTGGGGATATTCATCATTCCTTTTTCGCCCAATCCGGCAAGAATTTCAGGATCATTGACGATTACATAAGCAGCAATTCCGGGAATCACAACAATCAATGGGATGATCAATTTAAGTCCTGCTGCAAACAAAATTCCCTTTTGGGACTCTCTGAGCGATTTTGCGGCCAAGGTACGTTGAATGATATACTGGTTGAATCCCCAATAATAAAGATTAGCGACCCAAAGTCCTCCCACCAATACACCGATACCGGGCAAGTTGTTGTACTCAGGATTGCTTTTATCCAAAATCATTTCAAAACGATCCGGAGCAGCATTGTAAATGGATTTTAAACCCTCAAAGACACCTTGCCCATTGGATACCGTATCCAGAGCCAAATATGTAGTTACCAAACCTCCCAATACCAGAAAAACAACCTGAATGATGTCTGTCCAAGCCACCGCTGTCAGTCCTCCATAAAGTGAATAAGCTGCCGCAAAAAGCGCCAAACCCAATACCGCATAAACCAGATCTATTCCAATAATGGTTTCCAAGGCCAGGCCACCCAGGTACATTACTGAGGCAAGGTTGACAAACACATAAAGTGAAATCCAAAAGATGGCCAAGATAGTTTTCAATTGAGAGGAAAAACGCTTTTCGACAAACTCCGGAATGGTGTATAATTTTTTCTCAATAAAAATGGGAAGAAAGTATTTTCCTACAATGATGAGCGTTATGGCTGCCATCCATTCATAGGAAGCAATTGCCAGACCCAATGCAAACCCAGACCCCGACATACCTATGAATTGCTCGGCAGAGATATTGGCGGCAATCAAAGAAGCACCAATCGCCCACCAAGGGAGTGACTTGCCCGCCAAAAAGTAATCTTCGGCACTCTTCTCTTCACCCTCTTTGTTTCTTGACACCCATAATCCTAAACCTAATATTACAAGGGCATATACAACAAAAATTAGGTAGTCTAAAAATTCAAAACTGGAATTCATAATGATATGTTTGGTTAGAAATTACGTATTTTCTTTTCCCATTCCCAAGCAGTTTTCAATGCCTCTTCCAGATCATTTTTTGCTTCCCATCCAAGTATTTTATTGGCTTTGGTTGTGTCAGCATAGGCCTCTACAATATCGCCGGGTCTTCGGTCAACAATTTCATAGTTTAGAGCAATACCGGAGACTTTTTCGAAAGTCTTGATTACTTCTAAAACACTGTTGCCTTTTCCCGTACCCAAATTGAAAACTTCAAAATTTTCACTTTGCTCATCGGCCATCATTCTTTTAAGCCCAACCACATGTGCCTTGGCCAAATCTACAACATGGATATAATCCCTAACACAGGTTCCGTCAAGGGTGGGGTAGTCGTCACCAAAAACATTGAGTTTTTGGTGTATCCCTGCAGCAGTTTGGGTAATAAACGGTACAAGATTCTGTGGATTTCCCTTGGGTAACTCTCCGATTTCAATGCTGGAATGCCCCCCAATGGGGTTAAAGTATCGCAGTGAAATTACTTTTAAAAGCACGTTAGAACGGGTGTTGTCATAAAGTATGTCTTCTCCAATCTGTTTGGTGTTTCCATAGGGAGATTCGGCTTTTTTGATGGGGGCTTGCTCGGTGATGGGAAGTTGATCTGCTTGACCATAAACCGTACAAGAAGAACTGAATATAAATGAAAACTTTTGACCTTTACTTTCAATGGCTTGAAGCAAATAGATCAGAGACCCTATATTGTTTTCATAATATTCCAGTGGCTGATTGACACTCTCACCCACTGCCTTAAAGGCTGCAAAATGGATGATACCGCCAAGATCCGGATGGTCTTCGAACAACCGGTTGACCTCTTTTTTATCCCTTAAATCGAGTTTTATAAATTCAGGGGAAATGCCTGTGATTTTTTTGATGCCCTCCAATACGTCTGTAGAACTGTTGGAAAGATCATCGACGATGATGATTTCAAATCCCTGTTGGATTAACTCAACGCTGGTGTGGGAGCCGATATAACCCAGACCTCCCGAAACTAGAATTTTTGAAGGCAATATGTTCTTTACTATTTGGTTCAAACAAATTTAATTTTTTTATTTAATTCTCTGTCTTTAGTGATCAAAATTAACGTTGATTGTTTTTTCAATATTAGCTAATGCCATAATTCATATAGTTATAGAGCCATAAATGAGTAGATAAAACTATATTTGCGCTCGTTAATTTGAATCCATGTCCGACATAAAGAACATTGCCATCATCGCCCACGTTGATCACGGAAAAACAACACTGGTAGACAAAATCATGTTTCACTGTGAATTGTTTCGGGACAACGAAAACAAGGGAGATTTGATCTTGGACAGTAATGACTTAGAACGGGAAAGAGGAATTACCATTTTATCCAAAAACGTATCCGTAAATTATAAAGGCGTCAAAATCAACATCATCGATACCCCGGGTCACGCTGATTTTGGTGGAGAAGTAGAGCGGGTACTCAATATGGCAGATGCGGCCATATTGTTGGTCGATGCTTTCGAGGGACCGATGCCGCAAACCCGATTTGTATTGAAAAAGGCATTGGAACTAAAATTAAAACCCCTGGTTGTCATCAACAAGGTAGACAAAGAAAATTGCCGACCGGAAGAAGTCCACGAGGCTGTTTTTGATCTCATGTTTGATCTCGGGGGAGAAGAGTGGCAATTGGATTTCCCGGTCGTATATGGCTCTGCCAAAAATAATTGGATGGGACAAGATTGGAAAACGCCCACAGATTCTATCTCCCCTCTATTGGATATGGTATTGGAACATGTTCCTGCTCCTGAGGTCAAAAGCGGAAACACACAAATGTTGATTACTTCTCTTGATTATTCGCCTTATACGGGTAGGGTAGCCATTGGAAGACTCAACCGTGGGATACTAAAAGCCAATATGAATGTCTCTTTGGTAGATCGAAATGGTGAGATCACCAAGTCCAGAATTAAGGAACTCAATGTATTTGACGGACTGGGAAGGCGCAAAGTCGAACAAGTCCAGGCAGGAGATATTTGTGCCATCATTGGATTGGAGTCTTTTAATATTGGAGATACCATTGCAGACGCCCTGGCGCCGGAGGCATTGCCTACCATAGCCATCGATGAGCCTACCATGAGTATGCTTTTTACCATCAACGATTCGCCTTTTTTTGGAAAAGACGGGAAGTTTGTTACCTCTCGCCATATCAAAGAGCGTCTGGAAAAAGAGTTAGAACGAAATTTGGCTTTGCGACTCGAGTCAACAGACTCAGCAGACAAATTTTTGGTTTTTGGTCGCGGGGTCATGCACCTTTCTGTTTTGATAGAAACCATGCGGAGAGAAGGCTATGAACTACAGATAGGCCAACCGCAGGTCATCATTAAAAATATAGATGGGGTCAAATGTGAACCCATAGAAACCCTAACCATTGATTTACCCGAAAACTTGTCCGGTAAAGCCATCGAAATGGTCACCCTTAGAAAAGGTGAAATGGTCAGTTTGGAAAATAAGGGTGATCGTATGCTTTGTGAATTTATCATCCCATCTCGGGGGATTATCGGATTGAGAAATCAATTGCTTACCAATACCGCAGGACAGGCCATAATGAATCATCGTTTTATGGAATTTCAGCCTTTTAAAGGTGAGATTCCTAGCAGAATCAATGGATCGTTAATCTCCATGGAAAAGGGGAGTGCCATACCCTATGCATTGGACAAACTTCAGGAAAGAGGAAAATTTTTCGTCTTTCCCAACGAAGAAGTTTATACCGGTCAAGTCATTGGAGAAAACACCCGAATGGATGATTTGGTCGTCAA
>CAJXEG010000110.1 GCA_913052425.1 uncultured Flavobacteriaceae bacterium
GCGAAAGATCAGATCCAATACTTCGTCACTACCATTGCCCAGCAATATTTGATCATCGGATACCCCTTTCACCTTAGCCAAAACTCGTTTTAAACGACGCTGTAACGGATCTGGATAACGGTTGACTTCAGTGTTATAGGGGTTTTCATTGGCATCCAAAAAAATTTTTTGAGCTTCAAAATCCTCAAATTCATCCCGAGCCGAACGATAGGGAGCCATCTCCCTAACCAAGGGCCTAACTAATTGTACTATTGCAGAATCACTCATTATTAAGTTTTTTTAGCCGTATCGAAACAGCATTCTTGTGGGCTTGTAAGCCCTCTGCAATGGCCATTTCTTCAATCACAGGCCCCAAATCTTGTAACCCTTGAGCGGTTATTTTTTGATAGGTAATGGCTTTTAAAAAACTATCCAAATTCACCCCGCTGTATTGTCTCACGTAGCCGTTGGTGGGCAAAGTGTGATTGGTACCAGAAGCATAATCACCAGCACTTTCGGGGGTATAGTTGCCAATAAACACAGAACCAGCGTGTTTGATTTGATTGACAAAATCGTTCTCGTTTTCAAGACATACGATCAGGTGTTCCGCTCCGTAAAAATTGGTAAATGCCAAAGCTTCTTTTTCCGTATCAAAATAGATGATTTTGGAGTTGTCCAGCGCTTTTCGGGCGATATCTTGACGTTCCAAAACAGAAATTTGCTTTTCGACTTCCGCATCGACTTGGTCGATCATCTCCCGATCTGTAGTAACCAATAGCACTTGACTGTCAGGGCCGTGCTCGGCTTGAGACAAGAGATCCGAAGCGACAAATGCTGCATTGGCAGAGGTATCGGCGACAACCAATAATTCACTGGGGCCTGCAGGCATGTCGATGGAAACTTGATATTGGGTGGCCAACTGCTTGGCTACGGTTACATATTGATTTCCAGGCCCGAAAAGTTTATCCACTTTGGGTAGGGTTACTGTTCCCAAGGTCATACCAGCGATAGCTTGCATTCCTCCCACCTTAAATATCTTATCGACACCACAAAGATTTGCAGTATAAAGTATTACATCAGGTATTTTTCCGTAAGCATTTGGCGGTGAGCATAATACAACTTCGCTACATCCAGCGACTTGAGCGGGAATGGCCAACATCAAAATGGTGGAAAACAAGGGTGCAGATCCTCCAGGAATGTATAAGCCTACCTTTTCGATAGGTAATTTTTTTTGCCAACAATTAACACCCATCTGGGTCTCCACTTTGACTTCTTTTGTCTTTTGAGCTATGTGAAAACGATAAATGTTGTCTTTTGCTTTTTGGATGGCTAACTTTAATTTTTCTGGTACACGAGACTTAGCCTCCTCAATTTCCTCAGCACTGACAGAAAAATCTTCCAATTTAACTTTGTCAAATTTTTCAGTATAATTCATCAATGCTTGATCTCCGTTTTGGGCAACATCGTCAAAGACTTCCTTGGCCAAAGGCTCTAGGGAAGCATAAGAGGCAGACCCCCTTTCGGTTAAATCCTTCCATTGATTAGGGGTGGGATTGATAAAACGCTGCATCACAAAACCATTTTTTCGATTGGACAAACCAATATGTCTTCTGCCCCTGCGGCTTTCAACTCATCAATAACTTCCCAAAAAGAGGATTCGTCAATCACAGAGTGCAAAGAAGACCATCCTTTCTGCGCTAGAGGTAAAACGGTTGGACTTTTTAGAACAGGGAGAATTTTACTGATCGTTTCTATTTTATCATTGGGGGAGTTCAACAATATGTATTTTGATTTTTTAGCCCGTAAAACAGTTCCTAATCGAAAACGCAATTTGTCAACAATCTCATGTTTTTTTGAAGACAAATTGGGAGATTGAACCAATACGGCTTGAGACTCCATTATTTTAGCAACTTCTTTAAGGTTGTTTTTAAACAAGGTACTGCCACTGGAAACAATATCGCAGATGGCATCTGCCAATCCAATATTGGGAGCTATTTCTACAGACCCATTAATGATGTGTAGATCGGCAGAAATTCTGTTTTCCTCCAAAAATTGTTGGACGGTATTGGGATAGGAAGTGGCGATGCGCTTACCATTGAGTTGTTGAATGTCGTTGAATTCAACTTCTTTCGGCACAGCTATAGAAACCCGACACTTGGAAAAACCTAAGTTCTCAATGATGCTCAAGTCCTTTCCCTTTTCATGAATGAGGTTTTCACCAATGATGGCCAAGTCCACTACCCCATCTCTAAGGTATTGTGGGATGTCACCATTTCTAAGATAAAGCACCTCCATGGGAAAATCCCTAGCAGAGGCCTTGAGTTGGTCTTTACCATTGTCAATAGAAATACCGCACTTTTTGAGTATTCCCAGGGACTCATCATTGAGTCTCCCTGATTTTTGAATCGCAATTTTTATCATTGTAAATATATTTTATAAAAAAAACCCGTTTGAAATCAAACGGGTTTTCAGTATGGTCAATACACATCCTTTACCTCATTTGAACGGTTGATTGAGTATGTATATGATGATTCAATATTTTCATTTGGCAAATATAATAATTTTTTCAATGAGATTTCAAATCAATTTTTATTGACCTCCCAAAATCAAGGGCATTCCGTCTTCTCCACTACCAATAACAATGACTTTGGCATTGGGAGAAGTGGAAAGTGCTTTGGTGGCCTCTATTCCTTTTTCTTTGAGAATCATTTTAGTGATGGAAGCACTAAGAATCCTGTTAGCAGCGGCCTTACCTTCAGCATCTATCCTTTGTTTTTCGGCTTCTTGTTTGGCTTTTTCTAAACGGAATTCATATTCAAGGGATTCCTGTTCTTGGATTAGTTTTCTTTCAATTCCCTCTTTTATAGCGAGTGGAAGAGAAACATCTCTAACCAATACAGCGTTAACCTGAATATGTTGGTTTTCAACAACCTTTTGTGTTTCCTCGTATATTTCGTTCTGAATCGCATCTCTTTTGGTGGAGTACAACTGCTCGGGGGTATAACGTCCCACAACACTTCTGGCTACTGCTCGAATCTGGGGGATCAGAACAATGTTGACATAATTTTCGCCTTTGGTTTTATGCAATAAGCCCAACTCATTATATACAGGCTGATACAACACAGATACATCTAGAGAAATTTCCAAACCGTTGGAAGATAATACTTGCATATTTCCTTCAAAAAACTCTTGTTGCTTTACATTGTAAATATAGACCTTGTTCCAAGGCGCAATGATGTGAAACCCTTCCGAAAGTGGAGCTTCGTCAGTGACCACCCCTCCTCCAAAGGTTTTAAACAATACGCCTGCCTCTCCATATCCAATATTGATAGAAGATTTAGAAACAAAAATAATCAGCACAAAGGCTAATAGAATAATGGGCAATCCAATTTTAGGTAATTTTTGCATGATAAATAATTTTTAAGTTAGCATTCCTCCATCGACTTGGAGGACTTGACCAGTGATATAATTTGATAAATCTGAAGCCAAAAACACACAGGCATTGGCAACATCTTCGGGAGCTCCCCATCTTTTTAAGGGTATCCCATCTCTCCACTTCTGAATTACATCTTCTGAAAGCTTTTCAGTCATTTCAGTTTCTATGAATCCAGGAGCGATTACGTTACTTCTGATATTTCTTGAGCCCAATTCTAGGGCGATGGCCTTTGAAAAACCAATAATTCCAGCCTTGGAGGCTGCATAATTGGATTGACCCGCATTTCCTTTAATCCCTACAACAGAACTCATATGGATCAAAGAACCGGATTTTTGTTTTAAAAAAGTACGCTGAATGGCTTTGGTCATATTGAAAACCGATTTGAGATTCACTTCAATCACCTGATCAAAGTCTTCCTCAGAGATTCGCATCAGCAAGTTATCCTTGGTGATTCCTGCATTATTGACCAAAATATCAACACTGTCAAATTCTTCTAAAACATTATCTACTAGTGTTTTAGCCTCTCCAAAATCTGCGGCATTACTCTGATAAGATTTTGCTTTTACACCCAACTTATTTAATTCCTTCTCAAGAGATTGAGCGGCTTCGGCGGAGCTGCTGAAGGTAAAAGCCACATTGCAACCATTGCGCGCAAAGGTTTGGGCAATGCCTCTACCAATCCCACGGGTAGCCCCAGTAATAATAGCTGTTTTGTTTTCCAGTAATTTATTCATATCCATTTATATTAAGACATCTGCAACTTTTTTACCGATCTCCGCTGGGGAATCTACCACATGTATTCCACAAGCCCTCATGATACTTTTTTTGGCTTCGGCGGTATCGTCTTTTCCACCTACGATAGCACCAGCATGACCCATGGTTCTTCCCTTGGGAGCAGTTTCTCCTGCAATAAAACCAATAACCGGTTTTTGATTACCATTGTCCTTAATCCAATGGGCTGCATCGGACTCTAGTTGCCCTCCGATTTCACCGATGACTACTATGGCTTCTGTTTCGGGATCATTCATGAACAGTTCTACAGCGTCTCTGGTGGTGGTTCCAATGATGGGATCTCCGCCAATTCCGATGGCTGTGGTAATTCCCAATCCCTGTCTGACCACTTGATCAGCGGCTTCATAGGTCAAAGTCCCAGATTTGGAAACAATCCCTACATTACCTTTTTTGAACACAAAACCGGGCATAATCCCAACTTTGGCTTCCTCGGGGGTAATGATACCGGGACAATTGGGACCAATTAAGGTACAATTTCTTTTTTTGATGTAATCAGATACTTTGGTCATGTCAGCTACGGGAATTCCCTCTGTAATGGCAATAATAACTTTAATTCCAGCTTCGGCAGCTTCCATAATGGCATCGGCGGCAAATGCGGGGGGTACAAATATAATTGACGTATCTGCCTGGGCTTCTTTTACAGCCTGAGCAACCGAATTAAAAACCGGCTTGTCCAAATGGGTCTGCCCCCCTTTTCCCGGAGTGACTCCCCCCACTACATTTGTGCCGTAGGCGATCATTTGTTCTGCATGGAAGGTCCCTTCACTACCTGTAAAACCCTGTA
>CAJXEG010000111.1 GCA_913052425.1 uncultured Flavobacteriaceae bacterium
CTGTTCACGACAGTTGGGCGAAATTTAACAAAGGGAATCCTTTGGTTCAATTTGCAATTCATCGCCTCGATACCTGGTTGTCCGACACCCCCTTTTATAAAGTAACCCATCATTTACTCAAAGAAGGCTATAGTATTGACTACATCTCAGATCGTTTTTTGGAAAAAGTCAATGTTGAAAATGGGGTCATTCAACTGCCCGGGGGAAACTACCGATCAATCGTCGTTCCACCTACCCGGCACATGCCCCTCAAAACTTTGAAAAAATTGGTTGCCTTGCGAAAAATGGGAGCATCGGTTGTCTTTTTGGGAACGCCCCAAAGTGTTCCAGGTTTTTTCGAGTATCAAAAAAGAGAACAGTTACTTAAAGCCTTTGCCGAAGAAAAAATCAATAAAGTTTATTCCCTCAATGAAATGGAAATCCCGCTAAAGAAAGCGGGGGTAATCAAAGAGGAATTGGTCAAAGAAGGGCTTAAATTCATCCGCAGGGAACACAGGGGCGAAAAGGTTTACTATGTGGTCAATCATACCCCTAAAAAAATCGAGGGATTTGTCTCCTTAGGTGTTCCTGCTAAAGAGGTTTTGATCTTGGACCCACTGTCCGGAAAAACAGGCAAAGCCATAACTGAGCATCAATCAGAGATAACCAAGGTAAAACTTTCCCTCCCCTCGGGAGCAAGTCTCTTCCTTAAAACTTTTGGCAGGACCAACGCACCAAAATGGGAATACTACAAACCGGCAAAGAACTCATACAAAATTATAGGTAACTGGAATTTTAAATTGATCAAAGGAGGGCCGGATATTGACTTTTCAAAAAAAATCGATCGGTTGACATCCTGGACCCAATGGAGTAAAAAAATGGAAGCCTTTTCGGGTACTGCCCAATACGAAATCGAATTCAAAAGGCCATCAGACCATAAAGGCTCCTGGCTTTTGGAATTGGGAGATGTTCGGGAAAGTGCAAAAATTTGGTTAAATGACCAGTTTATCGGCACACTTTGGTCCAATCCCTATCAGCTTACCATTAAAAGTTTGAAAAAGGGGAAAAATACCCTTCGCATTCAAGTGACCAACTTGGGAGCTAATCGAATCAAAGCAAAGGAGGCAAGTGGTCAAGAATGGAAAACCTTTTATAACATCAATATGGTAGGACTCGATTATCAACCTTTTGACACCTCAAAATGGGAGGTTTTGCAATCCGGACTTATAGAGGACCCGCTATTGAAACCCTTAGAGGTTTGTGAATAGATATCATTTACTAATTAGACGGGGCACTACATGATACTAAATTTTTCTAAATTGATTAAATTTAAAAAAAATCACTTATGAATCTTAGTCGTATACTGCTCATAACTTTATGGGGTTTACTCTTTTTCTCTTGCGGTAGTCGAACACAACAAAAGCATGAAGAAAAAAAACCACCCAATATCATTTTTATTCTTTCCGATGACCAGGCATGGGGAGATTATGGTTTTATGGATCATCCTCATATTCAAACCCCACATATTGACCAATTGGCAAAAGAATCGGCTACTTATACAAGAGGGTATGTGACCAGCCCGCTCTGTGGGCCCTCTTTGGCGAGCATTATCACAGGTAAATATGCTTTTCAACACGGACAAACAGGTAATGATGCAGGGGACTCCCAACGCGAACCGAGTTTGTGGATCAAAGGGGATTACAAAGATGCCCAAAAGAAAAAATCAACCAACTATCTTTTTAGTAAGGAGCGAAATGAACAATTTGATGTTATCAAAGCCAAATTTTACAAGAATAAGCTTTTGACAGATTACCTCTCAGACAAAGGTTACCGCTCTTTCCAATCCGGAAAATGGTGGCAGGGATCATGGAAGGAAGGTAAGTTTGATGATGGAATGACCCACGGTTATTACAAAAGATACGGAAGACATGGTGATGAAGGTTTGAAAATCGGCCGTGAAGGATTTGATCCCATCTTCAACTTTATCGATCAAACTCAAAAAGACAATGTCCCGTTTTTTGTTTGGTATGCGCCTTTTTTACCTCATACTCCCCATAACCCTCCAAAGGAACTATTGAATAAATACATCAAAGTGGCACCCAATAAAAGTGTAGCTGAATATTGGGCCATGTGTGAATGGCTGGATCAAACGGTAGGAGATTTGATGAACCACTTAAAAGAAAAATCTTTAGACCAAAATACTTTGGTTGTTTACACCACCGACAACGGCTGGATTCAATCCGAAAAACACAATCGTTACGCCCCCCGTTCTAAAAGATCCCCTTACGAGGGAGGCGTGAGAACTCCAATCATGTTCAAGCTACCGGGAGTAATCCAACCGGAAATGAATCGTTCGACACTGGTCAGTAATATTGATCTGGTTCCCACCGTATTGAGTTTTTTAAATGTGACCAATGATCAACTGCCCGGTATCAATGTTCTGGACAAGAAAAAATCAGACAAAAGAGAAACGCTCTTTATAGAATGTTACAACCACGATATTTTAAATGTCGAAAAACCCTCCGAAACTGTTTTATACAAAATCGCATTGAATCAAAAATGGAAGCTGATGCTTCCCAATACCAAAATGGTGGTAAAATCATTTGATACACCCCAAGAGCAATATTATGGTTATTACTCTAACGAACCCCAGTTATTCGACTTGGAAAATGATCCCGACGAACAGAACAACTTAGCAGACCAATATCCCGAAATCGTGTCGAAAATGAGTCATCAGATCGGTGAGTGGTGGCAACCATTGGATTAAATTTAAAATTATAAATGGAATGACATTAAATCAATTGGCCTTTAAAATGTATTTAAAACCCAATTCAGTGGAGGAATACAAAAAACGTCACAACGAAATTTGGCCTGAGTTAAAGCAACTGCTCAAAGAAGCAGGAGTCGGGGCATATCATATTTACCACGATCCTGAAACCGACTGTCTTTTCGCATTTCAGGAAACTAATGGAAGTGACTCCCAGTCAATGGGTGAAAATCCCATTGTGCAAAAATGGTGGGAATACATGAGCGACCTGATGGAAACCCACCCCGACCATTCACCAAAACAATTGAATCTAAACAAAGTCTTCTCCCTATGATAAACAACACAATAAAATTTGTCTTTTTAATGGTAATCTTTTGGTCATGCGACCAAAAAACCAATGTCCAAAACCCTCCAAATATCATTGTAATCGTAACCGATGACCAAAGGTGGGATGCCATTGGCTACGCCGGAAATGAAATCATCATCACACCCGAACAAGACCAATTGGCAAAAAAGGGAACTTATTTCAACAAGGCTTTTGTAACCACACCCATTTGTGGTGCCAGTCGTGCAACCATCATCACAGGATTGTATGAGCGGAAGCACAAATTCACACTGGGAGGCACCACGCTGGACTCGGTTTACAACCGGAAAAATTATGCCTATGAACTCCAAAAAAAAGGATACAAAACCGGATTTTTCGGTAAACTGGGAATTAAAAACGATGGAAATCTGACCGCGTCATTTTCTGAACACGAAGTCTATGATCGAAATAATAAATTCAAAGATCACCGAGGATATTATTACAAAACCATTGGAAAAGACACGGTACACCTCACCCGTTACACCGGACACAAAGCCCTCAATTTTATCGAAAACACAGACAAAGACCAACCCTTTTGTTTATCGATTAGCTTTAGTGCCCCCCATGCGCACGACGGTGCCTGGGAGGGAATCCAAAAACAATATTTCTGGCAGGAAGAAGTGGATGGATATTTTAGAGACATGGAAATACCCGGCCCAAAAAATGCTTCAGACCAAAGATTTGATGCCCTGCCCAAAGGGGTTAGAGATGGGTTTAATAGAACCCGTTGGTATTGGCGCTATGATACGCCCGATCGTTATCAAGAAAGCCTTAAAGGCTATTACAGAATGATTGGTGGGGTAGATAATGAACTGGGAAAAATAAGAAAATTGCTCAAAACCAAAGGTATCGAAGACAATACCATCATCATTTGGATGGGGGACAATGGTTACTTTCTCGGAGAAAGACAAATGGCAGGCAAATGGTTGATGTATGACAATTCGGTCAGGGTACCATTGATCATTTTTGATCCTCGGGTCAACCAACACCACGATGTGGGGGATATGGTGGCCAACATAGATTTAGCATCAACCATTTTGGATTTTGCAGGGGTAAATTCTAAACTTAAAACGCACGGAAACTCTTTGGTACCTTATGTAAAAACCGGGAAATCTCCCTTTAAAAGAGAAACGTTGCTCATTGAACATTTATGGGATTTTGACCCCATTCCCTCCAGCGAAGGGATCAGAACCGAAAAATGGAAATTCATGAGGTACAGAGACATTAAAGCCCAAGACGAACTCTATGATCTGGTCTCCGATCCCGAAGAGCTCAACAATCTGGCGGCTGATCCCGACCACGCAAGTGTGGTACTGAAAATGCAGGAAAAGCTTGACAGGAAAATTGCGAAATACGCCCAATAAATCAATCCGCTACAAAAGAAAAATTATATTTCCCGGATCCCAAAAGCAATATTGTTTTATCCTTATCTTCTTGCTGACTCAAAATCTTAGAGGCAAATTTGGAGTTGTCCAATTTCCAGCTCCCTTGTGTCGGTTTGTTAAGAACAAGATCGGAGGAAGTGTTGGCCGGTATTTCTAGGGACAACTGTAGTTTTCCGTTTTTTCGCGTCCACGCGATCTGAATTTTTCCATAATTGGAATCAAAGCTTCCTTTTACGTAATCAAAGTTTTTATCAAAAAGTGGTCGGATGTTGTAACGCTTGTAGCCGGGGAATTTCTCATTGATTTTTAGCCCCATTAGATTGGCATACATCCACTCCCCTATGGCACCATAGGCGTAATGATTGAAGGAGTTCATGCTGGGATACTGAAAGCTGCCGTCGGGCTTGATCCCATTCCATCGCTCCCAAATCGTGGTAGCACCCTTGGTAACAGGATACAACCAGGAAGGATATTTTGTTCTGAGCATTA
>CAJXEG010000112.1 GCA_913052425.1 uncultured Flavobacteriaceae bacterium
GGATCATGATACCATTCCCCGCCCCCACCAATTTTCTCAAGACGACTACGAGTATCTTAAAACCATTTCTCTAAAAGATTACGAGTTGTATGATCTGCAACATGACTTTTCACAAGAAAACAACCTTTTTGATACCCACCCCAAAAAAGAATCCCTAAAAGCATTGGTAGATCATCAATTGACCGAAATTAGGAACAACCGCTACCACTGGAAGGAACTGCCTCTTAAATTAGAACGGCGGAAAATGAAAACCAACTGGGTTCGATACTAACAACTGTTTATTGTTCGGCCCATTTCTTTAATTTGTCTTGACACAAGGCTTTGGCATAGGATCCGTCAAAACGACGGGAATCCCAATCGGCTTAAAACCTGAAACGGAAGTCCGCCAAGAGTTTTAGTTTCTTCTTTTCATCATCAGTTTCTTGTGAAAAAAGACGAGGGGCAAAGAATACTGAAATAATCAACAAAAAATTTAATGACTTTTTTGTCATTTTGGCTTGGGGTTAATAATACATTCAGGGCGGCAACACCTTCATTTATTCACAAGTTTCATTTAAATCTTTTGTTAAAAAGCTGACAATTGTCAACTAATAAAAAATTTGGTTGGTGAAAATTGAATTTTTATATTGCCATAATGAGTACAGTCGCTTTCAGAAAAATCTTGGTAGGGTTTGCCTTCTCGCCCAACCTAAGAGCCAATGTGTATGAATCTATGAGGATGGCTCATTATTTTGGGGGGAAATTGATCTTTGTCCACGTAGGAAGTAAAACCCCCGAAAAAGAATCTCTTTTTAAAGAAATTGTTGCTTCCAGTCCGGTTCAGTCGGAGAAGATCACCATCGAATGGAGAGTAGGTAATCCTGTCAATACACTGTTAAAAGCCAGCGAGGAGTTCAATGTAGATCTGATTCTCTTAGGAGCATTAAAAAGAGAAAATGTCGTAAAGTTTTATTTGGGTTCAATTGCCAGAAAAATTACCCGTAAGGCCAAGTGTTCTGTATTGTTATTGATCAACCCTTCTGTGGAAAGACAGCCCTGCCAACACATTGTCGTCAATGGATTTGACAGTCCACAAACCAGAGATACCATCGAGGCCGCATTTATGGTTGCAAAGGCTTTGGGGTCGAAAAAAATATCCCTGGTGGAAGAGATCAGTCGATCGAAAGTCGCCGTCGCAGTTGATGACGACAGAAGTTTGAGACGGGCCACCCTAAAAAAAGAAAAACTCAGACGACAGGAGCAAACAAGAGTAAAAGACGTTATTAAAAAGCTTCCCGCCAAATTGACCAGCGATATCAATTGGACCACCCAGAGCATCTTTGGAAGAAGAGGATACTCCATTGGACATTATGCCAGAGTGGTTCGTGCCGATTTATTAGTGATGAATGCACAAGAGAATCTCAGTTTTATCGACCGGCTGATTACCAGAGATATAGAACATATTTTAGCCGAATTACCCACAGATGTTTTAATCATAAACTCAAAAGGAGATGAATAATACCACACCTTTAAAGCAGTTTTTGGGGGGCTTGCCCAAGAATATTTTTTCGGGTTTTGTCGTTTCCCTCATTGCTTTGCCATTGGGACTGGGCTTGGCCATTGCTTCCGAAGCACCACCCATTGCAGGTATCATTGCAGCCATTGCCGGCGGTATGGTCGTTTCTCTATTGGGTGGATCACACCTCACCATAACGGGCCCGGGAAATGGACTGGTCATCGTCATTCTCTCAGCCATCGTCGGTATGGGAGAGGGAGACTTGTACCAAGGATACCTTTACACCTTGGCCGCCATCATGTTATCCGGATTACTGCTTTTTATTTTTGGCGTTTTTCGATTGGGGGCCTTAAGTGAGTTTTTTCCGACCACAGCACTACAGGGAATGCTGGCCGCCATTGGGGTCGGTATATTGGCCAAGCAATTTCATGTGATGTTGGGCTTTACGGATGTCAAAGGCAATACGATCAACCAATTGGTTCTGATTCCCAATTCCATCAAAAATTTACTGAGCAACCCTTCGAGCGATATTATTCTGGCAAGTGCCATAGGGGTGTTGAGTTTGGCCTTTTTATTTCTCTATGCCCGAGTCAGAAATTCTGTTTTTCAATTGATCCCCGCTCCCATGTGGGTGGTCATTGCCTCCATTGGTGTAATGTACTATTATGATCTGGTATTAAAAACCCCTGAGGTATTGGGATCTAATCTTATGATCACACTGCCCGACAACTTGATGGCCTCCTTGCCTAGCCCCGACTTTGGTAAAATCTTAACCTCTGATTTTATAGGCTACACCATATCCATCACCCTGGTGGCTGTGATTGAGTCTTTACTGAGTATCAAAGCCGTAGATAAGCTAGATCCACTGAAGAGAAGATCAAACATCAATAAGGATCTGAGGGCGTTGGGAATCGCAACGGGTGTTAGTGGTTTTTTTGGAGGACTCAATGTAGTAACTGTTATTGCAAGAAGTTCCGTAAACGTAAACAACGGAGGAAATAATCGTTCTGCCAACTTTTTTCACGCTGCCTTTTTGGTTGTTTTCATACTGTTATTTGCCAAACAAATTCAAAAAATCCCCATGCCTGCCCTGGCGGCAATTTTAGTGTATACGGGATACCGACTGGCTACACCCGAAAACTTGTTGCGGATTTATAAGGTAGGAAAAGAGCAAGCTATCATCTTTCTTACCACCTTGGTCGCAACTCTAATGACCAGTCTTACCACGGGTATTCTGCTGGGCATATTGACCACGCTCCTGGTGCATATTGTCCTCAACAAAAGTGGAGTTTTGTTCTCCCGCAATTGGCTTAAGCCCAATGTGCTGATGTACTTGGAGGAAGAGACTGGAAATTATTATGTAAGCGTAAAGAATTTTTGCAGCTTCCTAAACTTTTTTAAGCTCAAAGCCAAGTTGGACGAGATCCCCCCCAGTGCTCACGCCATTATCGATTTTTCACTTTGTGAATTTGTAGATCATACTGTCATGGAAGGACTAAACGATTACAGCCGAAGCTTTTCCCGTCAGGGTGGATTTTTCGAAATCATCGGGCTTGACGTTCACGAAGCCAAAACAGAACATCCGTTTGCGATCCGCAAAAGCTTGCCTGAATCCTCTCTTTTGAATTTTCAAATTTCATTGACCAAAAGACAAAAGCTTTTACAAAAATTGTCTACTATTCTAGACTGGAATTACCTGCCTGATCCCATCTCAAATTATGATGACTTAGAACGGTTTTTTTACTTCAAAACCAAATGGATCAACTTCCGTTACAACAATTTGGAAAGTAAAAACAAAGAATTCCTGCTTTTCGATCTGTCCTACAGTGAGGGTGCTTTTATTGCCAAAGAAGACTTAAGGTCAACTTTTTTGCAAATCAAAGTACCAAAGAAAATGCCTGTTTTTGCCCTGGACAAAGAGAACTTTATGACTACCATACTGCATTTGTCCGGAATGCATGATATTGACTTTAAAAAGAACCCTGACTTCTCAAGGAGGTTTTACCTTCGAGGTGAGAATGAAAAAGCCATTCGTGCCTTTTTTACAGACGATCTCATTTACTTCTTCGAAAGTCATCCTGCCTTCTACTTGGAGTCCAACGGAGACAGCCTTTTGATTCGCAGCAAAGAACGATTGGCAAGCATCCAAGAAATAAAGCAAATCTTGGCTTTTGCCGAAGAACTTCTTAAAATTCTAGAGAATAAATAAAATTATATTTACTTTGAATCATAAGGATGCTTCTATTTTTATAATCTCAAAACACAAAACCATGAAACTTAAAATTATTCCATTGTTTGCAATTTGCTTTTTTACCTACTTGAGCGCGCAACAAAAAAGAACCATAGGCGATGTAGAGCGCCTGCTTCCCGAAATGAACCGGTTCGTTGCTCCAGGAGCCGAAATCGAGATCCTTGCAGAGGGTTTTGGATGGTCGGAAGGCCCCGTATGGGTCGATCGACTCGATGCCGTTTTGTTTTCTGATGTCCCAGCCAATAAAGTCTATCAATGGGACGAAAAAAACGGGCTGAGTATCTTTCTCGATCCCAGTGGCTATACTGGAATTGCTCCCCGAGAAAAAAAGGGAAGTAAAAATGCTATGAAACGAGACGAAAGTGGTTCCAACGGTTTGATCTTGGATGATAATGGCCAACTCATCATCTGCATGCACGGAGACAGAAGAGTCGCCAAATTAGACGATTGGGAAAAGAAAAATATTTCAACCATTGTCGGTAAATATCAAGGAAAGTATTTCAACAGCCCCAATGATCTGGTATACGCTAAAAATGGGGATCTGTATTTTACTGATCCCCCCTACGGTTTGAAAAATGGGGATAAGGATGCATTGAAAGAATTGGACTTTAACGGCGTTTTTAAACTTACTCCTTCGGGAGAAATTACTCTGATAATTGACGACCTGACCCGGCCCAATGGGATCGCCGTTTCCAATGATCAAAAAACATTATACGTAGCCATTTCTGATCCAAAAGACCGGAGAATTATGGCTTATGACATTACCCCCAAAGGAGTTGAGAATGCCAGAGTGTTTTTTAACGATGATGCGCTGGCAAAAGAAAGCCAGGGCAACTTTGACGGTCTGAAGATTCACCCTTCAGGGACAATTTTCTCTACCGGACCCGGAGGGGTTTTGATCATTACCCCCCAGGGAAAACATCTGGGTACCATTAAAACGCAAGAGAAAACTGCCAATTGCGCTTTTGACGCCAAGCACGAATACCTCTACATGACCACTCATATGTACCTTACACGAATCAAATTATAAACTGGTGGAATTATACTCCATAGCCTGTGGGAATTTTAAGTTGGACGGTGGTGCCATGTTTGGTGTTGTCCCCAAGCTTCTTTGGCAGAAAACTAATCCTGCCGACGCCAACAACCGTATCGAGATGTGCAGTCGATCTTTATTGATTGAAGATGGCAACCGACTGATTT
>CAJXEG010000113.1 GCA_913052425.1 uncultured Flavobacteriaceae bacterium
TTTGGGAGATCAGTTCTTTTTGAATTTTGGTTACTTCCTCATCAATTTCAGTGATTAAAGTTTCTAGAGTGGTCTCGCCTAATGGTAAACTCAAGATCACATAGGTACTGTAATCTTCATCGTTCATGTTGAAAGCAGCGACTTGGAGCGACATTTTTTGGTCATCCACCAATTTTTTATATAGTTTGGAACTTTTTCCTTGGCTGAGGTAAGTCGAAATTACGTCGAGTACTCTGGCGTCTCTGGAATTCCGTCCAGGGGTTCTGTAGGCCAGAAATACAGCCGGTATCTGAATATTGGGGTCAAAGGCCTCGGCCTTAATAGTTTGTGTGATGGGGGATTCTTTTGGAAAATTCCTTTGAATTTCCGGACCTTTGGGAATGGGGTCAAAATATTCTTCAATCCAGTTTTTTGTCAACGAAATGTCAATGTCTCCCGCAACGGTCAAAGTTGCGTTGTTGGGGATGTAGTATTTTTTATTAAAGGCCATAAACTCCTCAAGGGTAGCAGCGTCCAAATGCTCCATTTTTCCGATGGTCGTCCGGCTGTAGGGATGGAGTTTGTACAAATAGGATTTGACTTCTTCATTCCATTTTCCGTAGGGGCTGTTGTCATAACGCATGCGTTTTTCCTCTTTGACCACCTCGTTTTGGGTGTCCACTCCGGTCTGATCGATGATGGGATGGAGCATGCGCTCGGATTCCATCCAAAGGCCCAGCTTGAGATTGTTGGAAGGAAAATTTTCGTAGTAATAGGTGAAATCATCGGTGGTATAAGCATTGTTGGAACCTCCGTTTCCGGTGACGATACTGAACCATTTCCCTTTGGGGATGTTTTTGGTGCCTTCAAACAAGAGATGCTCAAAGAAATGCGCAAAACCTGTTCTTCCAGGATTTTCATCCTTAGAACCCACATGATAGAGTACTGAGGTGGTGACAATGGGTACTGAGTTGTCTTGATGCAAAATCACATGAAGACCATTATCAAGATCGTATTCTTCAAATGCTACTTTTTGACCATAAATAAATTTACAAGCCATCAATAATATGATCAAGAAGCTTAGGTTAAGTTTTTTCATATTACAATTGAGGTTAAATTTAGTTCAATTTAATAAATTACAAGCTAAGAGCGCTAAAACTCAATTATTTTTTAAATAGAAAAGCCGAAGAATACTATTGATGATCGCAAATAAAAAAAATTACGTCTTATTAGGAATGATTGCGTTTCTGGGTTTGTTCATTGGGTGTGGGCCTGATTTCAAAAAAGATCACAATGTCTTGACACGGTTGCTCAATGAAAGTGAGGATTCTTTGATTCAAAAAATACGCTCCAATGAAGCGGCACACGAAATACAAATCCTTTACACTCAAATTCATAGAGACAGAGAGGGCAATCCCATTTTTAAGGAATTTAGTTATCAAGAAAATCCCAAGCGATATTTTTATCCTGCCAGCACCGTCAAACTTCCGGTAGCGTTATTGGCATTGGAAAAAGTAAGAAAACTACAAAGGCAAGGGCTTGGGATCTCACCTCGCTCACCCTTCGAGATTCTCGACGAAAATCAAAAGACCTTGGCAGTATTGGACAGTACCCATCCCGAGGGTAAGCTTACCATTTCCCATTTGATCAAAAAATTATTTTTGGTGAGCGATAACCGGGCTTATAATTATCTTTTTGATTTTTTGGGGCGGGATCATATCAATAAAAGCCTTCGTGAGAAAGGGATCCGTGATTTTCAGATTTATCATAAATTTTCCGGTGCTACAAACAACGACAAAAGCCCGGAATTTGTATTTTTATCTGAGGAAGGCAAGGAGATTTATCGGCAGCCCGCGAGAGTGTCCAAAATCGAACCGAAAAGGGATGATGTTTTTGGTGTTTACAAAGGAAAAGGTTTTATCGAGGAAGGCATATTGATCCAAGCTCCAATGGATTTCTCAAAAAAGAATTACGCTTCCCTCCGCGCATTGAATCAAATTTTAAAAAGATTAATCTTTCCGGATCAGTTTACCAAAGAAGCGTCTTTTGATATTACAACCGAGGACTATGAGTTTTTGAAATACTGGATGGGAAAAACCCCTCCCGAAGTGGATGTCCCTTTCTACGATAGAGATCATTATTATGACAGTTATTGTAAATTTTTGATGTACGGGGATTTAAAAGGAGAAATGACGGATCGGATCCGAATTTACAATAAGGTAGGTTTGGCCCATGGAACCTTGACCGATGTGGCCTATATAAAAGACGATCAGGGAGTGGAGTTTCTTCTGGCAGCAACGGTTTTGGTTAATCATAACCAAATATTTAATGATGATGAATATGAATACGATGCTTTGGGGATCCCTTTTCTGGGAGCTCTGGGCAGGGAAGTTTACGAATATGAAACCCTCAAAGAGGGATTTAAACAACCAAGATAAATTTCTCAATAAAAAGACCTGTCTGTCGGCAGACAGGAATAACTAAATATCAGCTAATTAACTTAAATTTGAAGCTATGCAATCTAAATTTTTTATCGCTTTAATCTCACAATTGTTTTTTTATCAAACATTATTAGGGCAGGTATTTTCCTACACAACCCAAGAAAATGGTCAGGACATACACCATCGAATCCTGATGGATGAGGAATATTATGTAGAAACTCAATTCACGACCAAGCCCAATCGATTCATCAAAACCATAGGGGGTTTTTATCAAAAAAAGGGGAACGATCTTATAGTGGTGTTGGAGTTTAACTCCAATTTTTCTAAGGATAGTCTAAAACATGTTGTGATCAACAATCAAGATCAATGGGAAAAAATTTCCAAGAACAGTCTACCCCTGCAAGGCAAGTGGTTGATGGCCGGACGGGTCAATGGCGACCAAGAGCGTAGAAGGGGTATCAACCGCCCCAGAAAAACGATGAAAATTCTGGTGGAGGGTTATTTCCAGTGGATTGCGTATAACACCGAGAGCTTTTCCTTTCATGGAACAGGAGGAGGAAGTTATACCGCATCAGACGGAACTTATACGGAAACGATTGATTATTTCTCCAGAGACAATAATAAAGCGGGTATTTCACTGGAGTTTGAATATGCAAAAAAAGGGATGGATTGGCATCATAAAGGGTCCAGCAGTAAAGGAGCCCCTTTGCACGAAATATGGACCTACAGAACTCCATAGCCATTGCGAACATTTAATCATATCCCTGCTGCTTTTCCTTGGATCGTATTGTCGGCTTCTTGCTTGGCCTTGTTCCATCCTCCCCTTTTTACTTGGTTTTCTGGGAATTGGATCACCTTGGGACTGGGGGGCATCATGTTGGGCATGGGCCTAAGCTTGCGATTGGAGGATTTTCGCCGGGTGACCCAAACACCTAAGTGGGTTATGACGGGTTTATTTTTACAGTTTACGGTCATGCCTTTCTTGGGTTGGCTTTTGGGAAAGGCATTTGAACTGCCTCCTTTTTTTGCAGTGGGACTGATCCTGGTTTCAAGCTGTCCCGGAGGTACGGCCTCTAATGTGATCGTGTTTTTGTCGCGCTCCAATTTGGCTTTATCGGTTACCATGACGGCCCTTTCGACCATGGTGGCTGTAGTGTTGACCCCCTTGTTGACCAGCAGCCTTTCAGGCAATGAGATCGATGTGGATGCCTTGGGCTTGTTTTACAGTACACTCAAAGTAGTCTTGGTTCCGGTTGTCTTGGGTGTTTTTCTCAATGTCAGATTGCCGCGCTATACTCAAAAAATTCAATTTTACTCCCCATCGGTAGCGGTAATGCTGATCACATTGATCGTGGCCAGTATCATTGGACAGGGAAAAGAAATAATTCTCGGATCTGGGGTATCTCTGATATTGTCCATCATGACCCTTCATTTGGCAGGATTTGTTTTGGGTTACTTTTTGAGTAAGTTTTTATTAAAAGACGAAGCGGTGAGTAGGACCATTTCTGTAGAGGTAGGGATGCAAAATTCGGGTTTGGGAGTGGTTTTGGCCAAGGAAAATTTTGTCAACCCTGCAGTAGCCATTCCTGCCGCTATATCCAGTCTGGTTCATTCCCTTTACGGAAGTATTTTCGTAGCCCTTTTTGGTGCCAGATCTTCTGAAGGTACCTCTGAAAATGGCAATAAAAGCGGGTAGAATATTTAATCTTATATTGAATAAAATTTCACGATAAACTAAAAAAAACATTCATGAAAATGCAGCCTTATAGCCGTCGTCAGTTTACTTCTCAATTGGTCGGAGGAGTGATAAGTTTGGGTCTTTCTCCAACACTATTTGCTCAAAAACCCTTGATACCGGAGGGCGAAATTGATTGGTATGATTTAAAAGACATTGGGGTAGAGGGAAAAGGTTGGACAGATACCAAAAGATATTTTGACCGATTTCCTTCTGAAGCAGAGGGAATGGTTCGTGAAGTGGTATGGAATCTTTCCCGTCATTCTGCTGGAATGTGCATGCGTTTTGTGTCAGATTCTCCCAATATATATGTTCGCTATAGCTTATTTTTGGATCGGTTGGCCATGCCCCATATGCCTGCCACAGGAGTAAGTGGTTTGGATTTGTATGCCAATGATGGTAATGGAATAGATCGTTGGGTCGGAGTGGTAAAGCCCGATAAAAAAGAAATAGAAACTATCATTGCTGAAAATCTCAGTCCCAGATCGCGTCGCTATACACTCTATTTGCCCTTGTTCAACGGGGTAGAGTCATTGGAAGTAGGCGTCTCCAAAGGGGAATCTTTTGAGGCACTTGCACCACGTAATGAGAAACCAATTCTTTTTTATGGAACTTCCATAATGCATGGTGCTTGTGCATCGCGACCAGGGATGGCTTTCCCCGCCATTTTGGGAAGAAGGTTGAATCGTCCGACCCTGAATTTGGGATTCTCTGGAAATGGACGAATGGAGATTGAGGTTGCCACTTTTTTATAACCTAAAGGA
>CAJXEG010000114.1 GCA_913052425.1 uncultured Flavobacteriaceae bacterium
AGTCAAAATACAATGTGGTCAATCCCGATGAAATCTGTGACACCTATGGTGCAGACACACTCCGGATGTATGAGATGTTTTTGGGGCCCATTGAGCAAGACAAACCTTGGAATACCGCCGGAATTTCCGGAGTGCACAACTTTCTAAAAAAATTCTGGCGATTGTTTTATCAACAAGATCAATGGATGGTAAACGAAGCCCCAGCCAGTGCGGAAAGCCTAAAAGTGCTTCATCAAACCATAAAAAAAATAGCCGATGACATTGAGCGCTTGTCTTTCAACACTTGTGTCAGTACTTTTATGATATGCATCAATGAATTGACGGCCTTAAAGTGTTCGAATAAGGAGGTGTTGGAACCTCTTTTGGTATTGCTTTCCCCCTTTGCTCCTCATTTTTGTGAAGAGTTATGGCAACAGTTGGGGCATACCGACAGTATTGAATTTGAGCCCTTACCCACCTTTGACCCCGTCAAAGTAGAAGAGACCACCAAAGAATACCCGGTTTCTTTTAATGGTAAAATGCGTTTTACCATCAAGCTATCATTGGATATGGGGGTTGAGGAAATCAAGGAGGCTGTGATGAAAGAGCAAAAAACACAGGATCAAATCGATGGTGCCACGCCCAAAAAAATCATTGTGGTTCCTGGGAAAATCATAAATATTGTCATTTGATGAGTGATTTACAAATTGAAATTATCGGACTGACCGCAGCTGTTTTTACGACGATTGCCTTTGTTCCTCAGGTTCTTAAAATATGGAAAAATCGCGATGCCAGTGGCGTTTCTGTTACCATGTATGTGATTATGTTTATCGGGATTTGTATTTGGTTCTGCTATGGGATTTTGATTGACAGCATTGCGGTTATCACTGCCAATGGAGTTTCGGGCATATTACAAATGTTCATCATCGCATTTGCCTTGATCCACCGCAAGAAGAACTAAAAGAAGTTGCTACAATTGAATTTGCCTTTTGATCTGCTGGTTGAGCGAAATAAAGGTTTCTGTTCGGGATACCCCTTCAATGGTTTGAATTTTGTGATTTAACAGGGTCGTCAAATGTTCGTTGTCTTCACAAAGTATTTTGATCAAAACGCTCCAATGTCCTGTAGTATAGTGACATTCAATCACTTCGGGGATCTTTTCGAGTTGTTTTACCGCTTCGGGATTCCGCATTGCTTTGTCCAAGTAAATGCCGATAAAGGCCATGGTTTTATAGCCCAGGATTTTGGGGTTTATAACCACCTGAGAACCCGATATGAGTCCTGAATTTTCCAGTTTTTTAAGACGTTGATGAACAGCTGCACCGGATATACCTGCGGTTTTTGCGATTTCATTGATCGACTTTCTCGCGTCGTTCATCAGCGCCCTGAGGATGATTTTATCCAAACCGTCAATCAGCACTTTTTCGTTTTTTGTCTTCAAAATCTAAATTTTTTGATCTTTAAAAGTTTAAATTAAAAACCTTATTTGTGTTAATAAAATTAATGAATTAATCAATGGGGATATATATTTTAAATGCTACATTCACTTTATGAGAAAATATATTTTGGCCGGAGGAAGTTTCGCTTTGCTTGCGGTGGTCTTGGGTGCTTTTGCAAGTCATGCGCTTAAGGCTCATTTTTCGACAGTAGTTTTAGCGTCTTTTCAGACCGGGATTCGGTACATGATGTATCACGGATTGGCACTGTTGATTTTATCACAGCTGCCCTTGGCAAGAAATCCCTTGATTTTTAGGCTGTTTTTTTGGGGTGTTATCCTTTTTTCCTTCAGCATCTTTGTCCTTTGTCTTGGGAAACTGATCCCATTTGATTTTTCGTTCATGGGGCCGATCACCCCCATAGGAGGTAGTTTGTTGATCGCAGGATGGGCAGTATTGCTCTGGAAAAGCTTTAAAGAAAAAACGGACTAGAGGAGAGTGATCCCTATTTTCCGTTAATGCTGATGTATTTTTCAATGGCCATGGTCATGGAAGGAGTATCGGGTGTGGGTGCTTTGATATCGATTCTCAATTTCGCTTTGTCCGCAGCCAGCACTGTGGCATTGCCATAGGCTGCAATTCTGGTGTTGTTTTGTTCGAAGTCAGGGAAATTTTTAAATAGCGACTCGATTCCGGAAGGGCTGAAAAAGACCAATACATCGTAATAGACGTCTCTTAGATCAGAAAGATCACTGACCACGGTTCTGTAAAGGGGGGCTCGGGTCCAGTCTATCCCTATTTTGTTGAGACAATCCGGAATGCTGGGTTTGAGTACATCCGAAGTGGGAAGCAAAAATTTTTCTTTTTCAAACTTTTTGAAAACAGCTTCCAAGTCGGCGATGCTTTTTTCTCCAACATAAATCTTCCGCTTTCGGTAAACCACATATTTCTGAAGGTAGTAGGCCACCGCCTCCGATTGACAAAAATATTTTGTCGAATCCGGTACTTTATAGCGCATTTCTTCTGTAATTCTAAAGAAATGATCTACGGCGTTTCTGCTGGTGAGGACGATATTGTCAAAATCAGAAAAATTGATTTTTTGCAACCTTACTTCTTTTGCGGACAATCCTTCAACGTGAATAAAAGGCCGGAAATCAATCTTTAGCTTGTGCTTTTCTTGTAATCGAGAGTAGGGAGACTTCTCACTGGCAGGTTCTGGCTGAGAAACCAAAATAGTCTTCACTTTCATATTTCTTCTAATTTTGCTTTTGTCTAATAAATTGATTTATAGAGCCAAAGCCAGGGCGCTATTTTGAATGCACAAAGATACAAAATTAAATAAACTATGTTGTGTGGGGTAATTCTAATAATTCTTAAATAAATGGTCAGGTGAGACAAATACACTGCACAGATAACCAGTAGGCTTATATGGAAAAACAGGGTTGTATTGGTAAAGAATCGGTATTGATAAATTGTAAACAGGAAAAGTGCATAAAGGCTGATCATTGCGTAAAAACTTACACTTCTGAAGACGGTCTGTTGAAAGAGTTCCAGTTGGTCTGATAGTTGGCAAATAAGTTTTAATATTTCATAACGCGCTACAACCACTGCCGAGATGACAATAAAAAAATTGAGAAATGAGATTTCACCCAACAATGACATTAAGATTTTTTCGTAAAAAAAATAACCCAAAAGTGAAAAAGTAATCAAGGTGATCAATGTCAAAATTAAGTTGAACGGGTTTGAGGGGTTGGTAAACTTTTCCTTAACGTATATGTTAAAATAGCTTTTGGAATTCCAAAAAGAAATAAGAAGTTTGAACTGATGCGCGTTCCTCCTGTAGAGATAAACACTGAGCATAAAAATCAAAATAATGGAAAGGGTAATCCAATCTTGATGCGCTTGAAATTTTTCGGTCCATTGAAACATGAAATAAAATTAAGGAAGTATTTTAACTCTCCATTTTATTTCGCGCGATTTAGTATTTTTACGCTTGTGCTATGGAGAAAGTTTTAGTAATCATTCCTACCTATAACGAGGTTGAAAATATCCAAAAGGTCATTGATTTAACCCTTAAGGACAAGGCCTATGACATTTTGGTGGTTGACGATTCCTCCCCAGACGGAACTGCTGATTTGGTTTTGGAATTGATGAAAACCCACTCCAACCGGCTGTTTTTGGAGCAACGGGCCCGCAAAGAAGGGCTGGGCAAAGCCTATATCCACGGATTTAGGTGGGCGTTGGAAAACAATTACGACTTCATTTTTGAGATGGATGCCGATTTGTCCCACGACCCCAAAGAATTGTCTCCCATGCTGGACTATCTCAAATCGGACTATGATTTGGTGATTGGATCACGCTATGTCAAGGGCATCAATGTGGTCAATTGGCCACTGAGTAGGATTTTACTTTCCTATTTGGCCTCGGTATATGTAAGGTGGATTGCCTTTATGCCCATAAATGATCCCACTGCGGGATTTGTCGGTTATACCCGAACAGTTTTGGAGCAGTTGGATTTTAATAAAATAAAATTTGTAGGCTATGCCTTTCAAATCGAAATGAAATTTAAGATTTGGAAAAAAGGCTTTAACTTCAAAGAACACCCCATTATTTTCACCAACAGAGTCTTGGGGGTGTCCAAAATGGATGGAAAGATCATTTGGGAGGCACTGTCTGCCGTATTGATTTTAAGGATCAAAAGTATATTTAATCAAATTTGATGAGGGAGATATTAATACAAAATGCCCAATTGGTCAATGAGGGTGAGCTTTCCCAAAAAGATCTTTTGATACGTGGGGAAAAGATTGCCAAAATCAGCAACCGCATTGAACCCACCGGAAGCGAGGAATTGATCGATGCCACGGGTCTGCATTTGTTGCCGGGATGGATCGACGACCAAGTGCATTTTAGGGAACCGGGTTTGACCCACAAGGCCACCATTGCCAGCGAATCTCGTGCTGCCGTCGCCGGGGGCATTACTTCCTTTATTGAGATGCCCAACACCCAACCCCAGACCACAACTTCCAAAGCCTTGGAAGACAAATTGGACAGGGCAGCCAAAGACTCCATCGCCAACTATGGCTTTCTCTTTGGCGGTACCAACGATAACCTGGAAGAAATTAAGTCTTTTGATACCACCCAGGCGGCAGGATTAAAGTTATTCCTCGGCTCTTCTACCGGCAATATGTTGGTGGACGATGAGAAGGTGTTGAAAAAGATTTTCTCCAGTACCGATTTGCCCATTGCTGTTCATTGTGAGGACGAAAATACCATCAGAAAAAATTTAGCGGAACACATTGCCCAATACGGGGATGACATTCCCATTGAAAAACATCCGGAGATCAGAAGTGAAGCGGCCTGTTATCGTTCCTCTTCCAGGGCCATTCGCTTGGCCAAAGTCACCGGAGCCAGATTACATGTTTTTCATCTGTCGACGGCCATTGAAACCGAATTGTTTTCCAACCAAAAGCCAT
>CAJXEG010000115.1 GCA_913052425.1 uncultured Flavobacteriaceae bacterium
CGAATTGATCCTCTATTTGTTTAAGTTGAATTTTTTTTAATTCGATCTCCTTTTTCCATTGGGTGATTTTCTCGTCGAGTAACTGATTTGAAGTTCTGAACTCCTTGTTTTTACTCAAGATGACATTCATATCAATGTAGGCAATACGTGCTCCCCTTTGGGCTTGAACTGCGAGAGAGATTGAGCACAATACAATGGTAAGTAATATTTTTTTTTTCATGATTATGAGTGACTCATTCTTAAATATTAACGATCAAATTGGAGGATTATTTTAACACTTAATGGTTTTAGTGATTAAAACTGTTGCCCAATGATAAAATGGGTCTCCCACCCGTTGGGACTGTCATTGTTGATCAATGCACTGTCAAATCCATAACCAAAATCGATACCGAGTAATCCAAAGGCCGGCATAAATATCCTTACCCCCATTCCAGCAGAACGCTTCGAGTTAAAAGGATTGAAATCTCTAAAACTGTTATATCCATTTCCCGACTCCAAAAAAGAGAGTGCAAAAATTGAAGCACTTGGTTTTAAGGTGATTGGATACCGCAGTTCAAAAGTGAATTTGTTATATAACAGTGAACCGTCTCTGCTGGAAAGCGACTGGTTTTTGTAACCCCTAAGTGAAATGGTCTCTCGACCGTCAAGGGCATAACTTTGCATTCCGTCTCCACCTAAATAAAATCTTTCGAATGGGATGTTTCCACGTTCTTGATTATAGGCTCCTATAAAACCAAAATCGGTTTGAGCTTTAAAAACAAGTTTTCCAATTATGCTGGTATACCATTCTCCAGTGAATTTTAGTTTGTAGTATTCCAACCATCTAAATTTTTCTTGATCAATTTTAGCGACATCGGGTTCGCCGTTAGGTAATTGAAATTCTTTTCGATTCTCCAAATTGCTAAAATCAATTCCTTTGATTAGGGAGTAGGGAGGTGTAAATTTTCCACTTATGGTGAATTTTGAACCTCCAATTGGGAAAATAGGATTGGTGAATGTGTTGTTTCGTGACAATACTATTGTATAGGTGAGGTTGTTGGCACTTCCATCTCCAAAAGTGAACAAGCCCGTGTAATAATTATTCAAATCGTAATATTGATAGGCGATGGCCTGGGATAGGGTAAAGAAGTCGTCGGGGACTTTTAATCTTTTGGCCAGCCCTAAAGTCAAACCACTGATTTGAAAATATTGGCTTTCATCGGCCCTACCGGTAAGATAATCATAGCGATATTGAACGGTATGGGATAATGAGGTAGAAAACTGAACGGGCTCCCGACCTCCCAACCAAGGTTCTGCAAAACTAAAACTATAGGTGCTGTAAAACTGACTGGCCTGCAGCCTTAAACTCAGATTTTGACCGTCTCCCATAGGCAGGGGCTTATAGGTGTCAAAGTTAAAGATGTTTTTAAGGGAAAAGTTGTTAAAGGAAAGGCCAAGGGTTCCGATGAATCCTCCACCTCCGTATCCTCCTTGAAGTTCTATTTGGCTTGCTCCGGCCTCAACCAATCCGTATTCGATATCCACTGTCCCTGCATTTGGATTTACGTTTTTAAAATCAGGATTTATGTTTTCTGCATCAAAAAATCCAAGCTGCCCCAGTTCCCTGACCGTTCTGACGACCATATCCTTACTGTACAACTCTCCGGGCTTGGTTCTCAATTCCCGGTAAATCACATGATCGTTGGTTTTGGTGTTTCCTACCACCGAAATTTTATTAAAGCTTGCCAGTTTGCCTTCAGAAACCCTTACTTCAAAGTTGATGGTGTCATTTTCGGCACTGATCTCCACGGCATTGATGTTCGAAAATAAGTAACCGTTATTTTGGTAGAGATTTGTAAGATCGTTGGCATCGGGTTTTTCATCGGCAATTCGCTTCTTTAACAATACGCCATCGTAGGTGTCTCCTTTTTTGATTCCCAACACTTGACTGAGTTGATAATCAGTGTAAATAGAATTTCCCAAAAACGAAATGTCTCCAAAGTAATATTGATTGCCCTCCTCCATATCAAAATTGATCGAAATGGTGTTGTCTTCATTGATTAATAATGTATCCCCAACGATTCTGGCATCACGATATCCTTTCTCTTTGTAAAAGTCCAGTAGATTTTGTTTTCCTTCCTCAAAATCCTCTTCAATGAATTTGGACTTTTTCCAAAATCTTAAGGGCAATTTTTGTTTGGTTTTTTTGAGTTTTGATCTTAGCTTTTTGTCGTTGAAAACCTCGTTACCTTCAAAGTTGATGGCTTTGATTTTTACACGCTCACCCAAATCTACATTGACCACCATTTTGAAGGTATTGGAATTGATGGTATCGGGTATGGTGTTAAAAGCTACTTTTGTATTGAGAAAACCTTCTTTCTGAAATTTGTTGATGATGTAGTTTTTGGTATTGGCCAAGAAGCTTTCCGAAAGTTTTTTTCCGGCTTTTAGCTCGGTTTCAGTCAGCAAAGGTTCAATTTTTCCCTTTTTAATCCCATTGATTTTTACTTCACTCAAAGAGGGCAATTCCTCAATCTCGATCTCCAAAGCAACCCGGTCTTCCTCAATTTCATTAATGTAGAAATTAATGTCACTAAAAAGCTGTAGGTTCCACAGTTTGTTGATGATCGAACTGATCTCATCTCCCGGGATGTTAATTTTTTGTCCCTTTCTCAATTGGCTGTAGGAAATAACCGTTTGATCACTAAATGTTTTGATGCCACTTACCATAATGGTATCAATGGTGTAGAGTTTTCCTTTCACATATTCGTGCAAGTTTTGTGCTTGGGTGGTAAAAATACCCACGAAGAAAAATGAGCATATAAGGATACTGAATGGGTTGAATGACTTACCCAAGAAGTTGCTTACTTGTCTTTCCAAATCTGCGCTCTCTTTTTTGGTAACTGGTTAATGCTTTGTGCAAATGTTTTTTTGTAAAATCGGGCCATAGTACCTCAGAAAAATACAGTTCCGCATAGGCGATTTGCCACAATAAAAAATTACTAATTCTCTTTTCTCCACTGGTTCGGATCAGTAAATCCACATCCGGCAAATTCTGCGTATAAAGATGCTCATTTATAATGGATTGGTCAATTTTTTCGGGAGAAATTATGTTATCTTTAACTTTGTACGCCAGTTGCTTAAGCACATTGGCAAGTTCCTCTCTGCCACCATAGCTCAAGGCCAAGGTCAAAGTCATTTCGGTATTATTTTGAGTTTGATTTACCACGTATTCCAATTCAGTTCGGACAATCTGCGGAAGTTGATCAATATTTCCTATCACGTTCAATTTGATTCGGTTTTCAAGTAACTTTTCGAATTCACTTCTCAGGGTATTGACCAATAACTTCATCAAAACGCCGATCTCTTCTTGTGGTCTGCTCCAATTTTCTGTTGAAAAAGCGTAGAGTGTGAGGTACTCTATCTTGAGTTGAACGGCCTCTTCCACCACCTCTTGAACCGCCTTTACTCCATGAGAGTGACCATGAATTCTATTTTTGCCTTTACTTTCAGCCCAACGGCCATTACCATCCATAATTATGGCAAGGTGTTTCGGCATATCATTTTTATAATTGCTCATGATCATTCTTTACAATAACACGGCAGATCGCCAAAGGTAAATGAAATTGTTAAACCTGTAAAAACATACCAGTCATTATTGTATAAATTTCCAAACTTTAAATCATTTGTAAGACTGTCCTCTGTCTCTGGTGCACTCCCATCCAAATTATCGGTAAAAGTATAGCGGACACCCAACTCCAATCCCAATACAACAAAAGGAGATACGTTGGCTTTTAGCCCAATGATGGCGGGTAAAGCAATATCAGTGCCTTTGCCATATTCTATATTCTCTAAGGTATTGGGTTCATGGTAAAACAAATTGTATCGTATAAAACCGGCTCCCAGAAACAAGTAAGGTGCTATTTTTTTATCATTGCCATGGAGGTTAAAATCGTAAAAATTCACTTCGGCTCCCACCGAAAACTCCATGATTTGATTTTTAAATCTGTATTTTCGATTAAATCGGGCAAAATCTAGGGGTGAATAATCACTTTTTTTTACATTCATCAACATGGCATTTGCCCTAAGCGAATATCGGGTGGTGCGATTCCATTTGTACACCAAACCAAAAGCCGGATTTTCGGGAAATACGAAATAGGTCGCTCCAATATCTCCGATATAATTACCTGCCCCCAAAAAAGCACCTATTTCATGAAATTGTGCCCTAGAATGGAGGTAAAAGCATAGGAGTACGATAAAAAGCGAAGACCTTTTCATTTAAGTTTAGGGTATAAAAATTAGGGGCGTAAATTTTAGCCATTGTTACCCATAATCTTAAACTTACAAATGCTCGAATTATTGCCTGTTTCGGGCATCATAACCCCAAAAAAGTTTGTCGCGAAGTGTCTTAAAATAATTGTCCCCTTCCAGTTCTACCGTAAAGACAGAAAAAGGGGCCTTTTTGATGTGAATCTGTGTACCGTTTTCGATGGTAAAAATGCGGGAGTCCAGGGACAATAAATGATCCTCTCCGCGGCCATCTACGCTAATTTCTATTTCTGCTTTGTCGGGAACCACCAGCGGTCTGATATTTAAATTGTGCGGAGCGATCGGATTGAGAACAATTCCTTCGGTCTCAGGGGTTAAAATAGGCCCTCCACTACTCAAAGAGTAGCCTGTGGAACCCGTAGGAGTGGCAATGATCAGTCCATCGGCCCAGTAGGTGGTCAAAAACTCCTTGTCAATTTGCGTGGCGATGCTCAACATGGCAGTGGTGTTTTTTCTGTTGATGCTGATTTCGTTTAGCGCATAACCAAATTCGTCAATTTCGGAGGATGGAGTGGAGAGTTCCACGGCCAGCAATGCCCGTTTAACCAATTTGAATTTTTCATC
>CAJXEG010000116.1 GCA_913052425.1 uncultured Flavobacteriaceae bacterium
TTTTTGAGAGAATTTATAAATTGCTCTGCATCCCCATTTTCAAGTCCTACAACATCATTGACTCCGGCATTATTGACCAAGCCATGTATCGTTCCAAATTCGGAAATGGCCTTTTCAACGGCGTCCTGTCCTTGCTTGGGATCGGTTAATTCTGCTAATGCATAAGAACACTTGCCCCCTTTTTTTTCAATTACTTCAACGGTTTTCAGTATGCTCTTTTCATCCCTGCTTACAATAAAGGGAATGGCTCCTTCATCTGCCAATACATTAGTAATGGCATGGCCAATTCCTTTTGACCCTCCTGTTACGATGACGACCTTGTCTTGTAGTAATAGATTCATTTTTTAAAGCTTATAAAAATTGCGGGCGTTTTCCCCCATTATTTTGTTTTGATCAAGAGGCTTGAGTTCCTTTAAGAATAGCTCAATAATTTGGACAACATGTTGATAGCTGCCTGCCAATAAACAAACGGGCCAGTCTGACCCAAACATCAATCGATCGGGACCGAAAGCTTCCAAAGCTTCCGAAAGGTAGTTGTCAAAATCTTTGGCTTGCCAATGGTTCCAATCCGCCTCTGTTATCATTCCCGACAATTTACAATAAACGTTTTTATGCTTTGCCAACTTTTTGATGTGAGATGCCCATTCCTCAATTTTTTGATCTTTGATGTAAGGCTTCGCGAGATGATCCAATACAAAAGGCTGGTCCGGATTCTTTTCAACCAATACAATCGCCTCCTCCAGCTGATGCGGATAGATCAGGATGTCGTAGGTCAGGTTAAAATCCTTTAACTGGCGAATTCCCCTTAAAAATGAATCTTGCAACATAAAACCTTCTTTTTCAGCTTGAACGACATGTCTTACCCCCTTGAACAGCGGGTTTTTTGAAAAAAATTCCAGCCGATCTGAAAGCTTATTGTCTCGCAAATCTACCCAACCTACCACGCCCTTTACAAAAGAATTTTGCTCTGCCAGATCCAATAAAAATTGGGTCTCAACTTCTGATTGGTCTGCCTGAACAGCCACACAGCCATCCATTTGATTTTGTTCGAGTAGTGGTTTTAGATCTTTTGGCAGAAAATCTGTTGCAATTTTTTGCATGCTGGAATCAATCCATGCGTCCCGAACGGGGTCGAATTGCCAAAAATGTTGATGGGAATCTATTCTCATGGGACTGATTATATTTCTTTTCCTTTGATTTTAAAAGTCCAAGCTATTTCACCCGGTATGTCCTTGGGTATTTGAATGATCAAGCCTTTGTTTTTATCAAAAGTCCATGTCAATTCTTCTTTATAACCCAACAACTGAATGTTGCTGTTTTCCTCGGGTTGAATGTGGTGGATGACCAATTCTTTTTGAGGTTGTTCCAATGCTATGACATAGTAATCCGACTTGTTTTTCTTTTTTGTGAAACGAATGCCTTCTCCTTGTTTGAAAACTTTTTCTAGTTTTTGGGTGGCATAGATGGCTTCACCATTGACTTCAATCCATTTGCCCATTTTTTCCAAGCGTTCTATACTGGATGAGGGGATCAATCCCTCTGCGGTTGGCCCAACATTCAAAAGGTAATTGCCTCCCTTGGCTGTTATGTCCACCAGATTGTGGATCAACATTTCGTCTGACTTCCAATTGTGGTCAAGGGACTTATAACCCCAAGTGTCGTTCATGGTCATACAAGATTCCCAATCCATGGAAGCGGTTCCTTCAAGAATTTCTTGTTCAGGTGTTCCAAAATCTCCTGCGTATTTTTGATCTTCGCGATTCATCCCTGCCATCCCTTTTCTTCCTTTATCTACACGATTGTTGATGATCAGACTGGGTTTAAGGGTTCTCATGTATTGGTACAAATCCAATCCCATTTCATGAGTATAATCATTGATCCATTCACCATCAAACCACAAAATATCCGGATCGTAATTGTCGACCAATTCTTTGAGTTGTGGTTTGAGATAGTTTTCAACAAATTGCGGGAATTCTGCATTAGGGTGGTTTTGGTAATCGTATTCCGGTTCGCTATTGGCTTGAGCTTGGGGGTGATGCCAATCCATAATGGAGTGGTACAAACCAAATTTGATGCCTTGGGCTTTACAGGCTGATGCCAAAGACTTTAGAATGTCTTTCCCATAGGGAGCAAAATCAACAATGTCATAGTCCGACACCTCGGAATCCCATAGTGCAAACCCATCATGGTGCTTTGAAGTGATGACCACGTATTTCATACCTGCTTTTTTCATGAGTTTTGCCCATTCCTCAGCGTCGTATTTTATGGGGTTGAACTGTTTGGCATATTTTTCGTAATCCGCGATAGGGATTTGGGCATGGCGCTGAATCCATTCTCCTATTCCTTTTGTTTTGAAACCATTGTGAATACCCGCAGGGACCGCATATACCCCCCAGTGGATGAACATTCCAAAACGGGCCTCACGCCACCAATTCATTCGTTGGTCAAAATCTTCTTTGGATTCCTTTAGGTAGTCTACGGTAGTTTTGTTTTTAACTTTTGGCGTATTCTGACATGACCAATTGATGGTCATGAGCAAGACTAACATACCGATGATTGGTTTTTTGAGTACCATCATTTTAGCTTTTATTTAATGTTTAGGTTCTTACTTTTTGACGGGCAACGCCCAGGCCTTCAATACCCAATTCCATCTCGTCTCCCCCTTTGAGAAACATTTGAGGATCTAGACCCAATCCTACACCAAAAGGGGTTCCGGTTGAGATGACATCACCAGGGAGTAGGGTCATAAATTCACTGATATAACTGACCAGTTTGGGAATCCCAAAGATCAAATCGGAGGTATTACTGTCCTGCATGGTTTTACCATTCAATTTCAACCATAAATGGAGGTTGTGAGGGTCTTCGATCTCGTCTGTAGTCGCCACAAATGGCCCCAAGGGAGCAAAGGTGTCACAACTCTTTCCCTTGACCCATTGACCCAGTCTTTCTAATTGGTATTCTCTCTCGCTAATGTCGTTGTGTAAAACATATCCTGCCACATGATCCATGGCATTTTCTTCACTGACATAACTGGCTTTGGCTCCGATGACGATGGCCAGCTCTACTTCCCAATCTGATTTTTTGCTGTTTTTCGGAAGGATCACTTCATCAAAAGGCCCCACGATAGCAGAGCTTGCCTTAAAAAACAGTACCGGCTCACTGGGAACTTCCATACCACTCTCTTGTGCGTGTTTGGCATAATTTAATCCCACACAAACAATTTTTGAAGGCCTGTAAATGGGAGATCCCAATCGGATATCATCGCCTATTGGCGGACATTCATCTTGGTGAACGGACAGCCAATCCTCGAGTCTTTTTGGCCCCTCTGAGCCAAAAAACTTTTCGTCATAATCCGAACCGAAGGCAGAAACATCTATTTTTTGACCATTGTCGAGTTGAACACCCGGTTTTTCGCTTTCTACTTTTCCAAATCTAATGAGCTTCATATTTAATTTTAATTTCCATTGAGTTTTATAAACCCCCCATCGATGGGGAAGTCTGTTCCTGTAATAAAAGAGGCTTCATCACTGCAGAGGTACAAGACCAAATCAGCGACCTCTTGTGGTTTTGCCATTCTTCCAATAGGCTGGGTCTGAGAAAGATTGTCAAACATTTCTTTTTCCTTGCCCGGGTAATTTTTTTCTAAATAAGCATCTACAAATGGGGTATGGACTCTTGCAGGAGAGACGCTGTTGCAACGTATGCCATCCGAAAGGTAATCTTTGGCGATGGCATTGGTCATGGCCGCAACCGCTCCTTTGGTTGTGGTATAGGCCAATCGCTCTTTAACGGCAATATGAGAAACGATGGAAGCCATATTTACGATGACACCACCTTTGTTTTTCATTCTGGGTAAAATGGCTTTTACACAATTGAATACTCCCTTGACATTGACTTGATACAATCGATCAAAATCCTCCTCTTCAGTCTGTTCGATGTTTCCTACAAAACCAATTCCGGCATTATTAACCAAAATATTGATGGTCCTGGGTAAGCAGGCCAATGAGGTGTTGAGTTCGTCCCCTTGGGTGATGTCCGCTAAAATGGTATGGATTCCTGTTTCTTTATGAGATGGATTTTCATTTAAGTCGACGATGAATACCTCTGCTCCCTGTTCTTTTAAGGTTTCTGCTATGGCTTTTCCTATACCACTACTTCCTCCTGTGACAACTGCCTTTTTTTCACTCAAATCAAACTTCATGGGATTATTTTAAATATTGATTGATGTCTTTGCCCTCCATTAACCACGACAAATTAAATCTTACTATTTTACCACCTCCATAGGCATTGATATTGTCTTTGGTTCCTGTTTCATATAGTAAATATATGTATCCCTCACTGGGAGTATTTTTTCTTCCTACGGCCAAAGAGGAATACTTAAAACCGTCCTTCTCAACTAGTTTCTTGACAGGCCAAGATTTACCACCATCAAAACTCAACCATACCGTCCCATTTTTACGACCAATGTTGGATTCAATATTACTAAAGATTAAAATATCACGACCTTCGAAGGGAAGTCGATCCATACCGGCCATTAAGCCATAGTCGCTATTTTGCACACCGTCGGGTAATTCTTCACTGACATAAAGATCTTCCCAGCTATGTCCTCCGTCTGTGCTGGTGGCAATATGCCGCATTCTTGGATTTAATCCATCTGTTGAAAAATGTCTTCTCGAGTTGTAATAAATTGTTCCATCACTCAGTTCAACCAGCGCTGCCTCTCCCGTGCCTTTAGCTGGGAAAGGATTACTTGTATGCCAAGTTTTTCCTCCATCATCACTATAAATTGCATTTGTGTATTG
>CAJXEG010000117.1 GCA_913052425.1 uncultured Flavobacteriaceae bacterium
ATTTTGATGGAAATTGATACCAATGGAAAATTCAATATGTGGGGAGATTTTATTACATATGATGGGATTTACAATTTTAAAAATTTGAGTGTCATTGACAAGAAATTCAATCTCAAGCAAGGAGGAACCATTGTTTGGGAGGGTAATCCTCTGGGTGCTCAAATGGATTTGGAAGCGGTTTACCAAGTACCCGGTGGCGCAAACCCTGCCATATTGTTGGACAACCCGAACTTTAACAGGAAAATCCCCACAGAGGTTTTAATCAGACTTCAAGGAAACCTGCTCAAACCCGATGACCCAATTTTTGAAATTGATTTCCCCAATACCAGTGCAGTGGTTACCTCCGAAATAAACTATCGCTTGGCAGATCCTCAAATCAGTCAATTACAAGCCATATCCTTGTTGTCGCAAGGAATATTTATCAATGAGGTTTCTGTAAGTGTGCAAGGAATTACCAACAATTTGTATGAAAAAGCCTCTGATCTTTTCAGTAACCTAATGGGGGACGATGAGGGAAAACTACAAGTTGGGCTCAATTATTTGCAGGGGGATAAAAGTAGGGTTTTGGATATCAACTCTGAAGATCGGTTGGGGTTGACACTTTCTACACAGATCACGGACAAGATTCTAATCAATGGAAAAATTGGTGTTCCGGTGGGCGGGATTGAAGAAACCCTTATCGTCGGGGATTTACAGATAGATTTTATACTGAATGAAGAGGGCAGTTTAAAAGCCAAGGTTTTTAACAAGGAAAATGAGTTCAGGTACATTGGTGACGAACTGGGATACACTCAGGGGGTTGGTTTATCTTATCAAGTTGATTTTGAAACTTTTAGAGAGCTCATTAACAAAATCGTCAAAGGAAATCAGTTGAGCCAAGCCTCTCAAGAGGAGTCCCTCTTTTCGGAACCTTCTGATGCGGGTATAAATTTTATCAATAAAAATTAACTAAAAAAGAGGTCTTCTGATGAGGTTACTTTGTATTAATAATTAAATTTGCCCTTTGTTTTGCCGATGCCAACCAAAATAAGCAATATAGGTGTTCTAACATCTGGAGGGGATTCCCCGGGAATGAACGCTGCCGTTAGGGCTGTAGTGAGGACTTGTGCTTTTCACAATGTGGGATGTTTTGGTATTTATCAGGGTTATCAAGGATTAATTGATAACAACATGGAACCCATGAATGCCCGAAGTGTAAAAGATATCATTAATAAAGGTGGTACCATTCTTAAATCAGCAAGATGTCTTGAGTTCAGAACCCCTGAGGGGAGAAAAATTGCTCACGACAACCTCAAAAAAAACAATATTGATGGTCTTGTAGTCATTGGTGGAGATGGTTCTTTTACCGGAGCCATGATATTTCAAAAAGAATTTTCTTTTCCTGTTGTAGGAATTCCCGGAACTATTGACAATGACATTCAAGGGACAAGATACACCTTGGGATATGATACGGCTTTGAACACCGTTATAGATGCCATTGACAAAATTAGAGATACGGCAAGTTCCCACAATCGTTTGTTTTTTGTCGAAGTAATGGGAAGGGATGCAGGCCATATAGCACTTAACGCAGGTATTGGGGCAGGTGCCGAGGAAATACTCATTCCCGAGGAGGACATGGGACTAGAACGTTTGTTGGAATCCCTCAAAAGAAGTGAAAAATCCGGAAAATCATCCAGTATAGTCGTAGTAGCCGAAGGTGATAAAACCGGAGAAAATGTTTTTGAAATAGCTTCATATATCGAAAACAACCTCCCTTATTATGAGGTAAGGGTATCGGTATTGGGGCACATGCAAAGGGGTGGAACCCCTTCTTGCTTTGATAGGGTATTGGCCTCACGTATGGGGGTCTTTTCGGTGGAAAGCCTGTTGGAGGGAAATTCTAATAAAATGGTTGGAATCATTGACGAAACCATAACCCTGACCCCATTGGAGGATGCCATCAAAGGAAAATCCCAAATAAATAATAATCTCATTAGAGTTTCAGACATATTATCCATATAAATACAAATTAAATTTAAACACAAATAGAATGGCTTTAAAAATTGGAATTAATGGTTTTGGAAGAATAGGAAGACTCGTTTTTCGCTCCGCGATGAAGCAGTCTGATGTTTCAATCGTGTCGGTCAATGACCTTTTGGATGTAAACCATTTGGCATATCTGTTAAAGTATGATTCAGTTCACGGATCATACGACGGAGAAGTATCCGTAAAAGGAAACAACTTATTGGTTGATGGTCAAGAAATTCAGATTACTGCTGAACGTAATCCTGCCGATATAGGCTGGGGTGATATGGGTGTGGAAATTGTAGCTGAATGTACAGGGATTTTTACCACCTTAGAAAAGGCTCAAGCTCATATTGATGGCGGTGCCAAAAAAGTGGTGATTTCAGCTCCTTCTGCCGATGCACCGATGTTTGTTATGGGAGTTAATCACCTGGAAGCTACTGCTGATCAATCCATTGTGTCAAATGCTTCTTGTACTACCAACTGTTTGGCACCCATTTCTAAAGTACTCCATGACAATTTTGAAATCATTGAAGGATTAATGACCACGGTTCATGCCACCACTGCGACTCAATTTACAGTCGATGGTCCTTCCAAAAAAGATTTTAGAGGCGGAAGAAGTGCACTTTTGAATATTATGCCGGCCTCAACAGGTGCTGCCAAAGCAGTTACCAAAGTAATTCCTGCCCTGGTTGGAAAACTAACCGGTATGGCTTTTAGGGTTCCTACTGCCAATGTTTCTGTAGTAGATTTGACAGTAAAACTCAAAAAAGAAACCTCCTACGAAGAAATTAAAGCCGCCATGAAAGCTGCTTCTGAAAATGAAATGAAAGGTATTTTGGGATATTCCGAAGATCCTTTGGTTTCTCAGGATTTCGTTGGTGACATCAGAACTTCCATTTTTGATGTGGATGCAGGAATGGAGCTCAATCCCACTTTTTATAAAATTATCTCCTGGTATGACAATGAGTGTGGATATTCCAATAAATTGATCGACTTGGCTAGGCATATTCATCAATTATAATTTGCGGTAAATGATCTTTATAGTTGATAGTGGTTCTACGAAGACCGACTGGATTGCCTTGGATGATTCGGGCCAAGTACTTTTTTCCACCCAAACCTTGGGATTGAATCCTCAAGTTCTTCCCAGTGCAATCCTCACCGAGCGAATCATCAACAACTACGATTTGTATCAAAATAGAGAAAAAGTTTCTCATGTACATTTTTATGGAGCAGGCTGTGGTGTCGAATCTCCTGGAAGAAGGATTGAAAAGGTTTTTACCGAAATCTTCACTCAGAGCAATTTCTCCATTTTAGAAGACACCTATGCGGCGGTCTATGCTGCTACTGAACCCAACGATCCTGCCATTGTATGCATCATGGGTACGGGTTCCAATTGTACTTACTTTGATGGGAAAGAGATAGAACAAAGGATTACCTCACTGGGTTATGTTTTGATGGATGAGGCCAGTGGGAATTTTTATGGAAAACAATTGATCCGTGCCTACTATTTTAAAACCATGCCGGAAGCTTTGGCCAAAAAGTTTGAGGATCAATACGACTTATCCCCAGATACCATAAAGGAGAACGTCTATCGGAGGGAAAATCCAAATACTTATCTGGCTAAATTTGCTCAATTTATCATTGAACACAAGCAGGTACCGGAAATGAAAACCATCATCAAAGACGGCTTACAAAGGTTTATTTCCCACCAGATTTTACAATTTGAAGAAGCCAAAGACGTTCCCATTCATTTTATAGGTTCTATCGCACACTATCTTCAGGACGAAATTGACACAGCCTTGAAAAAAAATGGTTTACGTTTGGGCAATGTAGTCAAGCGTCCTATCGATGGCTTGGTGGAACACCACCAGAAGCTTTTGAATTGATCAGTGAGCCACTAGTTTGATTATTTGATGGCTATCATTGATATTTCTACCCTCACATTTTTGGGCAGTGTCTTTACCGCTATCGTTTCCCTGGCCGGGGCGCTTTCATTGTTGAAGTAACTTCCATAAACCTCATTGACTTGGCCAAAATCTGCAATATCTGACAGAAAAATGGAACTTTTCACCACCTGATCAAAATTCATTTCTGCAGCCTCCAAAACTGATTTTAAATTTTTCATTACCTGTTCAGCCTCCTTTTTAACACCTCCCTCTATCAATTCCATAGAGTGGGGGTTTAGGCCAATTTGACCCGAAATGTATAGTGTATCATTGATCAATACCGCTTGATTGTATGGGCCAATTGGAGCAGGAGCATTGAGTGTTGTGATTATTTTTTTCATGGTCTTACCTTAAACGTCTGTCTGGTTCTCTATTTTTTTCATATTTAATATCACTCAAAAGTCCGGATTTAATTCCAATAAAGAAATTCCATGAAGCCCTACTACTAAAAGGTACCCAACTAAAATCCAGACGCCAACTGTCTAGATCTCTATTGAATCGTAGTTGAGTATAGGTAAACCCGTGATTTTTAAAATCGAAACCTGAGGACCCCCCAACTTTCCATTTAGGGGTCAGTTCAATATCCCCGGAAAACATGAGTGAATTGTTAGAAAAGTCATTTTGGTTTCTCGAATTATTATATGTCAATGAGTATCTTAATTGAATATTCCAGGGTATTTCTGCTCTGTATGAAGGATACTTTGTTCTTTCATCATATTCTTCATCTCTATTTGATTCATTATTCATTCCAATGGTATCTCCAAAAAGATCATCTGGCCTTCCCCCACCGGAGGCATTTTCGAAGAAATTCAATGGATCCTCCTCCTCTTCTTCCTCCTCCTCCT
>CAJXEG010000118.1 GCA_913052425.1 uncultured Flavobacteriaceae bacterium
CTCAAAAAATTGATTTATCTCATTTAGTTTATTTTTTGCAGAGATTAATTCCCCCTTTAAAAGTTTAACAGACAATAGCTGAGACATAAGGTATATAAGAGTTGATTTATAATTTTCCGCTTGTCCAGGATTTGAAAATAATTTATCATACACTTCATAATAAATTTTCTCTTGCTTGTCATATTTGCCTAATGCACCATAAACTAGACCAATATTAGAATTTGAAGTGTTAAACCCATTGAATCTATCCATTGGATCCTCCTCAATTTCAAAAAGCTTTCTAGCCTCCTCGAACTTCTCTAAAGCCTTTTCATAGTTTCTATTTTTAAAATAAATATTCCCTATGTTAAGGACAACCCATGGAGGGTCATTTTTTGAATATAAAGAATTGTCATCCCCATCTTTCTTTATAGATTTAAGAATTCTTAATGCAGTATTGAAGTACTCTAAAGATGAGGAATAGAGCTCCATATATAACAAGATTTCTCCAATTTTAGAATAGGTTCTAACCATTTCTTGGTCTGGGTCGTCTGCAGATCTGAGCTCAACATACTCCATACCATACTCAATAGCCAAATTGGGATTTAAAAATTGGTATTTAAATATCGAATCCCTAAGGCGCTCATTTTCTTGAGCATTGGCATATAAGTAACTCGCCAATAAAACAAAAAATAAGGTTATACGCATTAGGCTATTTTTTCAGAAAAAAGTATACTAATATAGTAAATAGTACAACAAAGATGATTTCAAGAAGTTGCCTAAGATTCAACTTGCTTGTTTTTTTTTAATAAAAAATTCTTCTTCGCATCCTTAAATTCTTTTAAGGACATTCTTTTTCCTTTAACATAAATTGACTTTATGCCCTTGGGTAGATCTTCGTAAAACAAATAATCGAAATCCATGATATTGATAATTTATCATAAACTTAAGGAAGTAGAAATAAATTTAATCTAAAAGCAATACTGCATTTATACTGCATCTATATAACAACAGAAAAAATGGGATTAAAAATCTAATTTTTTAAAGTTTGGGCAGCCAATTGATCTGGGATTGCATCTGAAACATCATTAAGGTGCTGGTCCATAGTAGTTAACATCTTTGCGACAGTCTCTGGAAAAGTTTGCGAAACGTCATATTTTTCAGAGATATCAGCTTTAAGGTCATATAACTCTGGACTGTCCAAGACGATAGTAGGTTTGCCATATTCAAGAATTTCTCTTTGTTTAATGTGGATTTTATACTGCTGGTTTCTGTAGCCGTGAAGTTCAGCAAAAGCCCAATAAAAGAAATCCTTCCGGGGACTGTCGGTTTTTTTAGTTAAGACTTTGAAAAGATTATAACCATCCAATTTTCGGTCGGTGGGTAGATCGGCTCCCGAAAAGGCTGCAAAAGTAGGTAACAAATCAAGGGTCGCACCCAATTCATCAATCACCCCAGGTGTTACAATGCCTGGCCCCCAAAAAACTGTAGGTACCCTTTGGCCTCCCTCAAAAGTAGTTCCTTTCCCTGCTCTTAGGGGTCCTGCGGATCCACCGTGAGTCTTAAATCTTAGCCATGGACCATTATCAGAAGTGAAAATTACTATGGTATTTTTATCAAGTTGGTTCTTTTCTAATGCCTTGAGGACCTCCCCAACACTCCAATCAATTTCCTCGATTACATCCACATACAAACTCGATTTACTTCTACCTCTAAATTCCTCAGAAGCAAAAAGAGGAATATGAGGCATGCTGTGGGCGAGATACAAAAAGAAGGGTTTCGATTTGTTTTGCTCAATGAATTGAACCGCTTTTTGTGTATATCTTTTTGTGATGGTGGTTTGATCTGCCGGACGTTCAATTACCTCTGTATTTTCGATAAGGGGCACATTATAAAATTTTGTATTCGAATAGTAATCTGGGTTTTCAGACTTCTTGAGGTATTCACCCCATTGATTACTATCCATATCATTGGAATAGGGAATGCCATAATAATAATCAAAACCTTGTTCCTTTGGTAAAAACTTTGGTAAATGACCCAAGTGCCACTTTCCTATTGCAGCAGTGCTATAAGCACGGGTTTTTAGAACCTCAGCAATGGTGACTTCCTCCAGTGGGAGTCCATTGGGAGAATCGGGAAAAAAAACATGTCTTTTAGAAGAGGTCATTCCATTTCTGATGGGATATCTTCCGGTAAGAAGGGCGGCCCTGCTGGGTGTACAAACCGGATCGGCGACATAAAATTGTGTCCATTTTTGACCCTCAACAGCCATACGGTCGATGTTAGGCGTTCGAATGATCGGATGTCCAAAACTTCCGATATCACCATAGCCCAAATCATCGCAAAAAACAATAATAAAATTAGGTGAATTATCCTGTTGAGCTGAAAGTGAAAAAAAAATCAAAAAGAAAATAGCAAAAGTTATGTTTTTCATAGAGTGATTTTTTTCTACTTAATCTTTTTAGATATAAGTCATAGTGTTCTTTATGGTCTAGAAATCAATTCAGTGACTGACCACCTTTTTCACCAGTTCTTATTCTATATGCTTCATCAACTGGTAAAACAAAAATTTTACCATCACCTACCTGATCGGTAGCAGCTGACTTCAATATGGCATCGATGGTCTTTTGAACAAAATCATCGTTGACTACAATGGATAGATACCGTCTTTGAATTTCAGAAGTGCTGTACGTTATCCCCCTATATACATGCCCTTCCTTTTCATTTCCAACACCAGTGACATCCCAGTAACTGAAAAAATTAACTTCAACTTCGTGTAATGCCTCCTTGACCTCAACAAATTTTGATTTGCGAATGATTGCTTCAATTTTTTTCATTTGTAATACAATTAAATTATTCGTTAGTATATGATTTTACACCGAAGGAAACCGAATCGATTCCTGCCTCCTCCTCTTCGCTAGAAATCCGTATACCAATAGTAGATTTTAAAACTTTCATTAATATAAAGGTTATACTGAAAGAAAACAAACCGATGGTTACTACACCAATCAATTGGGTAATTAATAAGGCCACACCCCCCCCAAATAATAAACCTCCTTCGGCGGCAAAAAAACCAACAGCAACCGTACCAAAAAGTCCATTGACCCCGTGAACTGCAACAGCACCAACCGGATCATCAACTTTTATTTTGTCAAAAAATAATACCGCCAGATCTACCAAAATTCCAGCAATTAAACCAATAAAAATGGCAGATATTGGACCCACCACATTACAGCCTGCCGTAATGGAAACCAGTCCGGCCAATATACCATTGATGACCATGGTGATGTCAATTTTTCCGTAGGAAAAATAGGTGTAAAACATGGTGGCTATTCCCCCGGCCGCAGAGGCCAAAAAGGTATTGACCACCACAGCACCGATCAACTCCCAATTGCCTACAGCCCCTAAAGAGGAGCCAGGATTGAATCCAAACCACCCAAACCACAAAATAAATGCTCCAACAGAAGCCAGTGGCAAATTGTGTCCAGGTATGGTATTAGAATTACCCTCCTTTGAATATTTTCCGATCCTAGGACCTAGAACTATGGCCGCGGCCAAGGCCGAAAAACCTCCCATAGCATGGACGGCTGCCGAACCAGCAAAATCATTGAAACCTCTCACAGCCAGCCACCCATTGGGATTCCAAACCCAATTTGCCACTAATGGATACATGATCCCACAAAAAAAGACAACCATGATGGCGTAGGCCCAAAGCTTCATCCTTTCAGCCAAAGCACCAGATACAATCGAAATGGCAGCAATAGCAAAACCCAATTGAATAAACCAAAAAAGTTGATTAGATACAGTTAGACCCAATCCCAAGTCTCTATCCATGATTCCGAAATCCAATGCGAACCATCCGTTGGAAACACCATAAGCTATTCCAAAACCTACTCCAAAAAAAGCAATCCCTCCAAAGGTGACGTCGATGATGACCTTTGCGATGATGCTCATGGCGTTTTTGGCACGGACAAAGCCAGCTTCCAGTAAAGCAAAGCCCGCTTCCATAAAAAAGATCAGTGCCGCACAAAGTGCAACCCAAACGGTATTGATTGCAAAAACTTGTTCATTAAATAATTGAGTGTATTCTTCCATTGGTTTATTATTATTTCGCTATAAATATATAGAATAAAATCTCAGAAGAATCTGTAAGAATGTTTTCTCAGAAAATAGAAGGTCTTGGAAGTCTAGAAGAAAAGGTTATGATCCTAAGAATCACCCTTATTAAGTGAGGCATTAAAAGATTTTGCAGTAGCCTTTACTCAAGTACCTCGTTATCGCCCACCAACATTTCATCGAATTTGAGATCGTCCAACCCTTCTTGATCAAAAGGGTCTTCAATGTATTCTTGAATGTTGTATAGGGCCATTAGAATGAACCCAATGATGATCGAAAAGAAAATGGAAACCACCAGTTCCAAAAAGTTGTTTTTGTCAAAACTTGCCAAAATATTGGAGTTGTAAACTAATGGAGAGAGGTAAATAAAAACCAAACAATACAATCTAAGCGAGATGGGGGTGGAATGAATTTTGAGAGTATTGAGTTTTTCTACACATTCAAACAATTCATTTTTTACCCTAATGATACTATCTTTTTCTCTTTCGTTGTAAAGATTTTTATAATTCTCTAGAAAATAGAAAATCTCTTTTCGTTTGCTCCTGATGTGAGCCATAGTCAGTGTGCCTTTGTCGGTCAAGATGTTTAATACGTCGTCTTGGAGCCCTAACAATGTTTTAAAAAAAGAGGTGTACTCTTTGGTATTAGTTCCGTCAACCGCACGAAAAAGATTGGACAACTCAATCATTTTATT
>CAJXEG010000119.1 GCA_913052425.1 uncultured Flavobacteriaceae bacterium
GGGAATAGATGGTATTGTCTGCTCTTTGCCATGCCATCAACTCCAAAATTCCCTTTTTGGTCAACAATTGTCCTTTGAGGTCGAGCGCATAAAAAGCCTCCCCACTTTCATTTACCACATCGCCCCACCATTGGGACCGCTCTCTGTCTGGACAATCCATATAAGTATCTCGCATGGTAACATAAAGTGTCCGTTTGGCCTTTTGCCAAAGTGTGTTAAAAAATTTGTCATTCGATCTAAAGTAGCCTGAAAATTCTGTGGCATAACCGGTTTCTCTATACATGAGATCCAATACCTTTACTCCTTCGGGAATGCTGTAATAGACCTCTTCTCCATTCATCCAACCGAGGCTTTCATAAGCTTGCTCCCCCCCGGTGGTGATGTATTCACTTCTTACATTGATCTCTCCTCCCCCCTTATAATGGTCAGTTTTTATCTTAATCACTTGTCCCTCCTGAGCATCAATCTTAAAATATGGGGTGATATGGGCATTGTAAGGAAGTTGGCAAACAATACTATCTCCGGTGCTTATAAAAGGAAAAGCGATGGGGTTTTCATACCGCTTTAAACCATAATTTTTCCACTGGGGTATGGGACGCTTGACCAAATTGTTCCATGGAGAAGCAGGGTATGTCCCCAGTGAAATCGCATCATCCCACTTTTGGGTTTTTTGAGGTTTATTGATAAAATCAAAATTGCCCAATCGAGCATCATACTTGATACTCGATTCGGGTAATCTCCAATTGGGCAACGGAGGACCTGCAGTTTGAAATTCAGGTCGTATGGATGCCTTCCAACTGGTGTCTGATATCAATTCAAAATCCTGGGCCCGGCAATCAAAAATCAATCCGGCTTTACCGCTGCTTTTATGTGAAAAACCTTCTTTTCCAAAATACCAAACCAAGAGGGAAATGTTGTTGTCACCTAGTTTTAAAAATGGACTGATATCTACTTCGTCATAGTAGGTATCGTTGGGATTTGGGCCCCTTTTGAGTTGCCCCTCAAATACAGCCAATCTGCCATTGATCCAAATCCAGTATTTTGAATCACAAGCGATCTTGGCCATGGCCTTGGCAGGTACTTTTTTAAGCTCAAAGGATTTGCCGTATGCAGTCCAATTGTTGGGCTCATTTTTTTGTCCATTGGCTGTGATCCAATGGGCTTTCCACTGCACATTTTCCTCATTAGGATATTGAGCTTGGGTACAAAGTAGAAATTGTAAAAAAAATAAGCTTATAATTTTATTAATCGGATGAGCTGAAAGACGAGGCTGGAAATCCTTCAATATTGAATAAATTGGCATCAAAATAATTTTTCCAACCATATCTGACATTTATTGATTTTTTAACGCTCACTGAATGGAGCTGTACTTTGTTATTTTTGATTAGAGCATTGGCAGGATAAAAAACACCATCGCGTTTAAACACATCAAAAAAGATATAGCAATTTATAATTTTTACAAAAACTACATAAATAAAATAGTGGATTAGATATTTGTGAAAATAGCAACAATTAAATAATCAATTATTCTTAGGTTGGGAGTGAATTGTTTTAGGTTCAAACCATTCCTTCGCATTTTCAAATTGTCTTCCTAATCCCATGGGTTTCGACCTGGCTACGGATATACGATGCTTGATTACTGTTTTTAATGAATCCTTAATCCGGTAGTAATTGTTATTGTCTGCCAAATTTTGGAGTTCGGCTTTATCATGTTTATGATCGTATAGTTCATAACCCAACGCACCGTCCTCGCCCCATTGAGTAAATCGATAACGGTCTGTTTTTATAGAGTAACCCTGAACTTTGGATTTGCCACCAGTGTTAACTCCTAGTTCCGTAAGTGCACTAGCTCTCACCCTTACATTTGAATCCTTAAGCAGTGGAGCAAAACTCTTTCCGGAAACAAATTCGGGAGTATCCATTTCAAGCATTTCCATAAGTGTGGGGTAGATATCAACCAATTCCACCGGGGCATCCATTATTTTTTGGTTTTTATTGATACCCGGCCCTGCGACAATCAATGGAACTCTAGTGGCGTTTTCAAAAAGAGTACGCTTTTGCCAATGACCGTGTTCACCAAGGTGGTATCCATGATCTGAGGTAAAAACGACAATGGTATTTTTGTCTAAACCTGTAGCTTTAAGTTTATCAAGTACGCGACCCAACTGAGCATCTACAAAGGTGTTTGTAGCGTAATAGGCTTCCTTGATCGTTTTAGCCAAATCTTTTTCTAGGTTATTTTGATCTTTTTTATCGCGAATAGATACAGCTGCGGGTTGAGGAAGAGTTTTTAAATAGGCATCTGAACTCTCAGGAATTTCCATTTGGTTGGTTTCATAGAGATCGTAATATTTTTTGGGAGCGACATAGGGGGTATGGGGTCTATAGAGTCCAAAAGCCAGAAAAAAATGCTCACCACTCTTGGCAAAACGGTCCAAAAACTTAATGGTTTCTGTGGCTCCAATTCCGTCGGTTTGTTCTTCATCTTTGCCATCTGCAGCCAGCCAACTGAGGGTGCCTCCATAGGACTTTGGTTTAAGGGTGTTGATTTTGTACTCTTCAATTTTATCTCTACCATAGGGGTTAACGGTTTGATCCCAACTGTAGTTGTCATCATGACCGGCAGTACCAATATCTCTCGGATTATGGTAGTGAAAAATTTTGCCCACTCTAACGGAATGATAGTTTTCCTGCCTGAATTTTTGTCCTAAAGTAATTACATCCGGAATCGCCTGTCTTAAATACACTCTCAGGGATTTTATTTTGGTTTGATCCGCATACATTCCGGTCATAAAAGATGCCCGAGAGGGAGCGCACCAAGGATATTGATTGTGTGCATTGCCAAACAGCACACCTCTTTCCGACAGTTTATTAATGTTTGGAGTGATGGCTTTGGTATTGCCATAGGCCCCTATATCGCAGTTTAAATCATCAGCGACAATGAATAAAACATTAAGCTTTGGTTTTTTGGGATTGGAATTCGAACCCATAAGAATCATACTGACCAATACCCATAAAAGAGATCTGAATTTCATACTATTTTTTGTTTTTGTTTTAACTAAAAAGGTCCTTGATTGTTTATTTGAGTGGCGTTTTTTGATGCCCCCGGAAACTCCCCTCTTTTGCCGTGATAAGAAGTCTTTAGTGAGTTGGGTGCTTTGACTGGCCCGGGTCTTTTTTCATACCAATCTTTAGTTATTTCATCCGGTTGTGAATCTCCTGTTACTATTTTCCACTTTTCAAGAATGGATTGCAAATGCTGAATTGCTTCCTGATAACTTTTTTCTTCAATCAAATTTTCTCTCTGGAATACATCTTTTTCCATGTCATAAAATTCTCTTTTGGGTCTAGGACTGAGGAATATCTCTTTTTGGATTTCAGAAATTTCTCCCATTTGCAGTTGGGCCAGAAGACTGGCGTAGGAATCGCTATTGATGGCGTCTAACGGCCCTCTTTGAGCAAATTGATTTCTGTTGTTTTCAATGTACATAAAATCTTTACTTCTCACCATTCGCTCATGAGCCTCATAGTCATGCCAATTGTGTTCTGCAAAAACATAATTTCTAAAAGGGGTGTCTGGATTTTCCAATACTTTTTTAAAACTTTTTCCTTGATAATTTTCACCTATTTCTAACTTGGCATACTCCAGTATTGTCGGAGCAATATCAATGGCGCTAATCAAACTTTGTGTTTCGCCAGATATCTTGTCTTTTTTATAAGTCAGAATAAATGGTGTCTTCACTCCTTGATCATTGAGGCGTGTTTTACTGTGCGGAAAGGGCCGACCATTGTCTGACATCACTATGATGAATGTATTTTCATAAACCATTTGTTTTTTGAGTGTCGCTACCACTTCACCAATTGAATGATCAAATCTTCTGATTTCGTCATAATAATTGACCAAATCTAGTTTTGTAGGATAATCATTAACCAAATATTCGGGTGGAGTCAAAGCCTCGGGGTCATGGGTTCCAGAAAAGTCATTTTCACCCCATGACCTGTGGGCATCATAGGAAGCATACCACATAAAAAAGGGTTGATCCTTAGGCCTGTCCTCAAGGGTTTTTACCCACTGCTCCTCCCCTCCCGGGCCATTTATTTTTTTGTCTTCATTAATTAAATCAAAACCTCTTCTTGCGTAATCGCCCATATGAAATTTTCCTGATAAGGCCGTATAATATCCCCCCTCCTTCAATGCTTCGACTACTGTTGTCATTTCCAAAGGCGGCTGACTATGAAGCTCGGGAGCCCCCGTATTATGTGGATATCTTCCGGTGATAATCGAATTTCTACTAGGACTGCACGAACTAGTTGTCAAATACATATTTTTAAAAACCAATCCCTCAGAGGACAAACTCTCAATGTTTGGTGTTTTTACATATTTATTTCCATAAACACTCAGATCATCCCAACTGACATCATCAGCTATGAAGACGATAAAATTTGGCTTGTTTTCAGTATTTTGACTTTTTTTGCATTGGGTCAATGCAATCAAAATGATAAATCCTAAAACGTAAATACTATTTAATCTCATATTTTTTGTACTATAATTATTACGATATTAATTAGTGAAACCCTATGAATAAATTCAAATTCATCAAAAATTAAAAAGCAAAAAACCCCATGCACTGAGATACATGGGATCAAAGTTAGTTTAAACAGATTAAACCAAAAAAGTACTCGGAGCGGGACTTGAACCCGCACGACCGCAATGGTCATTGGATTTTAA
>CAJXEG010000120.1 GCA_913052425.1 uncultured Flavobacteriaceae bacterium
GCAATCGCTCAGCCACCTCCACGATCTTAATAGAGTTGTGATCCCAACCCAAACGCGTTTTGACCGTCAAAGGCAATGAAGTGTGTTTGGCCATTTCAGCCGTCAATTTTACCATCAGTGGAATGTCTTTTAAAATTCCCGCTCCGGCCCCTTTGCTCACGACCTTTTTTACGGGGCAACCAAAATTAATGTCAATGATATCGGGCTTAGACGCCTCGACAATTTCAACAGAACGCAACATGGAGTCCAGATTGGCCCCAAAAATTTGTATACCTACAGGGCGTTCTTTTTCGTAAATGTCTAATTTCTGAACGCTTTTTGCGGCATCGCGGATCAAGCCCTCACTGGAAATAAACTCGGTATAGACCACATCGGCCCCATTTTCCTTACACAAGGCACGGAAAGGAGGATCGCTAACGTCCTCCATAGGAGCCAACAATAAAGGGAAATCCCCGACCGATATGTCGCCAATTTTGACCACTTTAAATTTTTTACAAAAGTAGCAAAATCCATTGCGATTCTAGGCCATTATTCCAAGCCAAAAGTGTTTATGATATTTTGGTAGAAATCCACATCCCAAATTTCAGCCACCGTACCATTGTTAAGATAATAGATCCTCGGCGGAGAATCTCCTATCAAATCAAAAAAGGTGTTGACCTCAATAAAGGCATAGGGAGAAGAAGATCGCGTGATGCTTTCAAAACCATGGACGGTAGTAGCGCCCTCCTGATAGAAAAGCACGTAGAGTTCCGGAAAGTTCTCGTGTTGCCTTTGCAATTCGCCCAACTCTTTAGCCGCCTCCTGACAATGTTCACAGTCCAAATTGAAAATAGCGATCAGCTTTTCTCCGGAGGAAAGATCAACTCTTCCTTTGGGTTCAAAGTGCGTAAAGTTATCGAAGGGGAAATCTTCATGGTTGGGCATGGGCAAAAACAACCACATGCTGAGTATGGTTGCCCCTGTAAAACCCAAAGGAATGACTTTGGAAATGTGTCGGGTTTGAGCGGTTTTGAAAATCATAAAAGCCACAGCCAGCATGACCAAGTTTTTGAGGATGGATTGTTCGGGGGTCATGGAGATCATCTCACCAAAACAACCACAATTTTCGGTATCACCGATTGACCAAAGGTAGATCAAATGAACGGTAAAGCCCCCCAACATTAAAAAAATGATTTTCATCAATGGCTTGATGTAAAAAGGTAAAAGCATCAATAGCCCCAAGGCAAACTCCAGACCGATAAAAAACCGGGCCATATGGCCTGCAAAAACCCTCCCGGGAGCCAAACCCTGATCCATCAAAGTGATTTCAAAAAAACCCGGGCCAACCGCTTTAGTGTAGGCTGAAAATATAAAAGTGACGGCCAAAAGCAGTTGAAGTGTTTTTGAGAGGTATTTCATGCGTTTAAATCTATGTTAACTAACTGATATTTAATCATTCCTGTCTGCCCTGTCTGCCGACAGGCAGGTCTTTTTAATGAGAAATTTTTCTTGGCTTTTTTAAATCCCTCCATGAGGGTTTCGTTTCAAAATTTTAGTGAATTTAATGAAAAAAACAACCCTATAAACCTTCTTTGAAATTATTCCATTCTAAATCAAAAGGGAGGGTTTTAAAATCATCCAAAGTTTTGTATTCCAATGATCTTTTTATTCTGTCGTTATTTTGTGGATGAAACATTAAAAACTCTATTTTCTCATTATAATTAAGGTTTTATCTGTTGAGTTTTCTAAAAAAGGCTGCAATAACCCAAGATGAGATCCCGGCTTTTTCTAGCAGTTGCATCGCATACTCGTCTGACTCTTTTTCCTGTTTGCGATCATCTTTCGGGATATGGCACCTCAAAAGTCACGTGCTCATCGGTTGCCGTTAGTCCAAATGGCGGGTAATCATCCTCTAAATTACCGATTCTGGCATTGACTCTTAACCGCCACTTCATCAACTGAACTTGATATTCAAAAATACTCTCAGGATAGCGTCCCGAGAATAGAGCCACCCAAAATGCAACGATGGCTAAAATGCCTCCTCAAATGTTCAGAAAGAATAAAATAAAAGCATGGGACAAGACAATGTAAAAAGCCCCAAAAAGGGTTCTCAAAATCAATTCTATCCTTGAGTAAGACTCTTCGTGAACAATAGTTAATTTCATAAAAAAGTAAGATTTGATTTAATTACAATTTAACAAAAAACTACAAATTGAAAATCAAAAATTATCGCAAAAAGGAAAAAAGCAAGCATTCAAAATAAGTATCTTTACCGTTGTAGAGGAAAATGCGCGGATGAAACACATTAGAAATTTTTGCATCATAGCCCATATCGACCATGGCAAAAGCACCCTTGCGGATCGTTTGCTGGATTTTACCGGTGCGGTAAGCTCTAGGGAAAAGCAAGATCAATTGTTGGACAATATGGATTTGGAAAGGGAAAGAGGGATCACCATCAAATCCCACGCCATCCAAATGGAATATGAATACCAAGGGGAGCAATACATCTTAAATTTGATCGACACCCCCGGCCATGTGGATTTCTCTTACGAAGTATCCCGATCCATCGCTGCCTGTGAAGGTGCCCTACTGGTTGTAGATGCCGCACAAAGCATTCAGGCGCAAACCATTTCCAACCTCTACCTTGCTCTGGAAAATGACTTGGAGATCATTCCTGTTTTGAATAAAGTGGATCTTCCCTCTGCCAATCCCGAGGAGGTCACCGATGATATCGTTGACTTATTGGGCTGCGATGCCGAAGAGATCATTCCCGCCTCCGCCAAAACCGGACTGGGAATAGAGGACATTTTAACCGCCATTATTGATCGCATTCCTGCCCCCAAAGGAATGGTTGATGCTCCCCTACAAGCCTTGATCTTTGACTCGGTCTATAATCCTTTTCGGGGTGTAGAAACTTACTTCAGGGTCATCAACGGTGAGATCAGAAAGGGACAAAAAATACAATTTATCGCTACGGGAAAAACCTATTTCGCCGACGAAATTGGAACGCTAAAGCTAAAACAAGAACCCAAAAAAGTCATTGCCGCAGGTGATGTAGGCTACCTCATCACAGGCATCAAAGAAGCCAAAGACGTAAAAGTGGGAGATACGCTGACAGGAGCGGACAACCCCACCCAAGAAATCATTGAGGGTTTTGAAGAAGTAAAGCCCATGGTCTTTGCCGGAATTTATCCTGTGGATACCGAGGACTATGAAGAGTTGCGCGCCAGTATGGAAAAATTGCAGTTGAATGATGCCTCACTGGTCTTTGTCCCCGAAAGCTCCGCAGCACTGGGGTTTGGCTTTCGTTGTGGATTTTTAGGTATGCTCCACCTGGAAATCATTCAAGAGCGACTGGAACGGGAATTCAACATGACAGTGATCACCACGGTTCCCAATGTGTCCTACCACGCCTATACCAAGAAAAAACCCAATGAGATTGTCATGGTCAACAATCCTTCTGATTTGCCCGATCCTTCTTTTTTGGATCGTGTGGAAGAGCCTTTTATCAAAGCTTCAATCATTACCAAATCCGATTTTGTTGGCAATGTCATGTCCCTTTGTATCGAAAAAAGAGGAGTCATTACCAATCAAACTTACCTCACCACAGAAAGGGTAGAATTAAATTTTGACATGCCGCTGGCCGAGATCGTTTTTGATTTCTACGACCGATTAAAAACCGTATCCAAAGGCTATGCCTCGTTTGACTATTCACCCATTGGAATGCGTCCCTCCAAACTGGTAAAGGTAGATATCTTACTCAACGCCAATCCTGTTGATGCTCTTTCTGCCCTCATTCATGCCGACAACGCCTATACCATCGGTAAAAAAATGTGTGAAAAACTAAGGGAATTAATCCCAAGGCAACAATTTGACATTCCGATCCAGGCAGCCATTGGCGCCAAGATCATTTCTCGAGAAACCATCAAGGCACTGCGAAAAGACGTTACCGCCAAATGTTATGGGGGAGACATTACCCGTAAACGTAAACTGCTCGAAAAACAGAAAAAAGGGAAAAAGAAAATGCGCCAAGTGGGGAGTGTGGAAATTCCTCAGCAAGCTTTTATGGCAGTATTAAAATTAAATGATTAAACCTCTTCAGCCCCCCTTTGAAATCTTTTTTTAGCTACTCATTACTGATCTTGTTCCTGACTTCTCTCGTCCGCCCCGTCTTTCCGGTTGTGGATTATATCTTCAACTTCGATTATATCGCAGAGGTGCTGTGTATTAAAAAAGAAGTGCCCGAAAGCAGCTGTGATGAAAAGTGCTAACTCATGCAACAAGTGGAGGAAAATAAAAATGAAAGCCCGGAAAGTAGCATCCCAAAAACCCAATGGGAAATCCAACTTTTATCACTTCATCAACCAATGTCTTATGTTTTGTTTTTTAAAGAATCCCATAGGAAATTAGTTTTTAGCTCTTCTCCGATTTCTTTCAAAACCTATCATTTGCCCCCCGACACTCCCCCTCCCCAACAAAAAAGAAACTCCGTCCAAGCTTGATCCTCAAGCAAAACACTTTTTTGTTTTACATAAACACCCAACATGAAAAAAATTATAGTATGACGCTATAGCCAAAAAAGAAAAGGAGGAATAGCCGGTTTCTCACTCAATTCACGCCTGTAAAAAGTGGTTTGATCGCTCTTTTCAGGGGTGATTTTGATTTGATGTTTTAAAAAGATACATTCGTGGGAAACCCATTCTATG
>CAJXEG010000121.1 GCA_913052425.1 uncultured Flavobacteriaceae bacterium
AATACTTAGAGTTCTCAAAATGCCCGATGGCAATACAACGGTAATTATACAGGGGAAAAGAAGATTTGAGATCCAAAGTATTACCAACGAAGAGCCATATTTAAAAGCCTGCATAAATCCTGTTGAAGAAATCTTTCCAGCAAAAGAAAATTCGGAGTTTAAAGCTATTATTGACTCTATTAAAGACATGGCATTAAAAATCATTCACGAAAACCCAAACATTCCTTCGGAAGCATCTTTTGCAATTAAAAATATTCAAAGCCATGCTTTTTTGATAAATTTTGTTTCCTCTAATATGAATCTATCAGTTATTGAGAAACAAAGGGTTTTGTCTATTTTTGATCTTCAGGAGAGTGCTATAGAATGTCTCAAACTGATGAATGTAGAATATCAAAAATTAGAATTAAAAAATGATATCCAATCCAAGGTGAGGACAGACTTGGACCAGCAGCAAAGAGAATATTACCTTAATCAACAGATGAAAACCATCCAAGAGGAGTTGGGAGTGGTTTCTTTTGATGAGGAGGTTGAAGAAATGCGAAAGCGTTCCAAACAAAAAAAGTGGGACAAAGTTGTTGGAGCTCAATTTGATAAAGAATTGGCCAAACTCCAGCGCATGAATCCCCAGGTGGCGGAGTATTCTGTTCAACGAAATTATTTAGATCTTTTTCTAAACTTACCGTGGAATGAATTTTCAGTTGATAAATTTGATTTAAGGAAGGCCCAAAAAATTCTCAATCGTGACCATTTTGGGTTGGAGGACGTAAAGAAACGCATAATAGAGTATTTGGCAGTTTTAAAACTTCGAAATGATATGAATTCCCCCATTTTGTGTTTGTTTGGCCCTCCCGGAGTGGGGAAGACCTCTCTAGGAAAATCTATAGCAGAAGCATTGGGACGATCCTATATTAGAATCTCATTGGGGGGAATGCGAGATGAGGCTGAAATAAGAGGCCATCGAAAGACTTATATTGGTGCGTTACCGGGACGTATCATTCAAAGTGTAAAAAAGGCCGGTACATCAAATCCTGTATTTGTTTTAGATGAAATTGATAAGGTCAGTAACGGAGTTCAGGGTGACCCTGCAGCGGCTTTGCTTGAGGTCTTGGATCCGGAGCAAAACACAGCCTTTTACGATAATTTCCTGGAGATGGGATATGATTTGTCCAAAGTAATGTTTGTTGCTACCGCCAATAGCCTATCGCCCATACACCCTGCTTTGAGGGATCGAATGGAAATGATTAATATTTCCGGCTATACCCTGGAAGAAAAATCTGCAATTGCCAAAAGACACTTACTGCCCAAACAGCTCAAAGAACACGGATTAAAAAACAAACAATTGACCTTGAACAAGCCTGTTTTGGATAAAATGGTTGAAGGATACACGCGAGAGTCGGGGGTAAGAGGCCTCGAAAAACAAGTAGCCAAGGCGGTTCGTTATGCCGCCAAGTCCATAGCCATGGAAGAGGATTACAAAATCAATCCTGCTCCCGAGGATTTGGTTGAAATTTTGGGCCCGGAAAAGGTGCACCGTGATCTTTACGAAAACAATCACGTGGCTGGAGTCGTTACAGGTTTGGCATGGACTTCAGTAGGAGGGGACATCCTTTTTATTGAGTCTGCAATTTCTGAAGGAAAAGGACAGCTCTCCATCACTGGAAACTTGGGCAAGGTTATGAAAGAGTCGGCCACCATTGCCATGGAGTTTATCAAATCCAATAAAATATTTTTGGGTCTGGATAATTTTGCCTTTGATCGGTATAATGTTCACATTCACGTTCCAGAAGGAGCGACCCCAAAGGATGGCCCCAGTGCGGGAATTACCATGCTCACTTCCTTGGTATCACTCTTTACCCAAAAAAGGGTAAAAAGTAAATTGGCCATGACTGGAGAAATTACCCTTCGGGGGAAAGTTTTACCCGTAGGAGGAATTAAGGAAAAAATTCTTGCCGCCAAACGATCCAAAATCAAAGAGATAATTTTGTGCGAGGACAATAAGAAGGATATCGACCAAATCATTCAAAAGTATCTGAAAGGTTTGACTTTCCACTATGTAAGGGAAATGAAAGATGTACTTGATATTGCCATAATTTCTAAAAAAGTACTGCATCCTAAGACATTTAAATCTTAGTCCATTGAATTCACGCTCAGTAATTGCCATCGATGGATATGCCTCTACGGGAAAAAGCACATTGGCCAAAATGCTGTCCCGTCATTATCAAATCCCTTTTATTGACTCCGGTGCTTTGTATCGGGGGATAACCCTTTATGCTTTAGAAAAAGGTTTTTTTAAAGATGACAAGCTCGATCAAGAAGCACTGAGCGAGGCCTTGGATGGGTTAAACTTGAGATTTGATCCCGAGACAGGAGCTTTGTGTTTAAATGGCGAAAATGTTTCCCAAAAAATTAGGCTTCCCCAAGTGTCGGATCATGTCAGTAACATTGCTGCTTTGACCATGGTCAGAGAATTTTTACTCCACCAACTGCGTCATATGGCAAGTGAAAATGGTTTGGTGGTGGATGGGAGAGATATTGGAACGGTAGTATTTCCCAATGCCGATTACAAATTCTTTTTTACCGCCCGACCCGAGGTTAGGGCCCGTCGGCGCTATGAAGAGCTTAAGGTCCAGGGTCAAATAACCACTTTTGAGGAGGTTTTGAACAACCTCATTCTTCGTGACCAGACCGACAGCACTAGAGAGACCGCCCCACTTCGAAAGGCAGACGATGCTTTTGAGATCGATACTTCAGAGGTGACTACAGAGCAAGTATTTGCTGATTTGCTCGAAAAAATTGATGCCAAATAAAATCCTTAATTGTTTGTTAATAAGCATATTCCTATTAAATTTGCGCACTCTTAATTGACAGGGGAAAAAAGAGAGTAAAGAAAATAAGTTTAACACCTTCTGTTGTTTCAATTAAATTTCCCGGACAGCAGAATACAAATTTTATCACAGCCATGGCTGAGAAAAAAACCACTTCAACCAAAAAAGCTACTGCAGAAAAAGTTGAAGAACCAAAAAAAGCGGCTCCTAAAAAAGCTACTGCCGCTAAAAAAACCACTACCACAAAAAAAACGACCACTGCTAAGAAAACAACAGTTGCCAAGAAAACAACTGCTGCAGCCGAAAAGACTAAAGCTACCAAGAAGGCTCCAGCGACTAAAAAAGCTGTAGCAAAAAAGGCTGAAGTTGTAAAGGAAACTGTTGCCCAAGAGGTCGCTGTTGCTGCTTCAAAAGTTAAAGAAACTCCTGCAAAACCAAAAGCCAAAGCAGCGGATGAGAAAGATGAGTTTTTAGAAAACTTTAATTGGCACAATTACCAAGAAGGAATTGATGTAATCGAAGATGAGCAGTTAAAAGAGTTTGAAGCGTTGGTCGCTGAAAACTTTGTTGATACTGCCGATGAAGACGTATTGGATGGAACAATTGTTCACCTGACAGATCGTGAGGCCATTATTGATATCAACGCCAAATCAGAGGGGGTAATTTCTCTCAACGAATTCAGATACAATCCTCACCTTAAAGTGGGAGATAAAGTTGAAGTAATTGTTGATACCCGCGAGGACAAAACGGGACAATTAATTCTATCACATAGAAAAGCCCGAGTCATTAAGGCATGGGAACGAGTTAACAATGCCCACGACAATGGCGAAATTGTCAACGGTTTTGTGAAATGTCGTACCAAAGGGGGAATGATCGTAGATGTTTTTGGAATCGAAGCTTTCTTGCCCGGTTCTCAAATTGACGTTAAGCCCATAAGAGACTACGATCAGTATGTAGATAAAACAATGGAATTTAAAGTGGTTAAAATCAACCATGAATTCAAAAATGTAGTCGTATCTCACAAAGCTTTGATCGAGGCCGATCTCGAAGAACAAAAGAAAGAGATCATTGGACAGTTGGAAAAAGGACAAGTTCTGGAGGGAACTGTCAAAAACATTACTTCCTATGGTGTATTTGTCGACCTGGGAGGTGTCGATGGATTGGTTCACATTACAGATTTGTCTTGGAGCCGAATCAACCACCCCAACGAAATATTGGAATTGGATCAAAAATTGAACGTTGTAATCCTAGACTTTGATGACGATAAGTCAAGAATTCAATTGGGCTTGAAACAATTGAGTGCCCACCCATGGGATCGATTGAATGATGAGCTCAAAGAAGGTGACAAGGTCAAAGGAAAAGTTGTCGTAATCGCTGATTATGGTGCTTTTGTCGAAATAGAAGAAGGCGTAGAAGGATTGGTTCACGTTTCTGAAATGTCATGGTCAACTCATTTGAGGTCTGCACAAGATTTCGTAAATGTAGGAGATGAAGTAGATGCTGTTTTACTTAGTTTGGATCGCGAAACCCGAAAAATGTCATTGGGGATCAAACAACTTACTCCTGACCCATGGACTGATATCACCACCAAATACCCTGTAGGTTCAAAACACAAAGGAATTGTTAGAAACTTTACCAATTTCGGTGTGTTTATTGAATTGGAAGAAGGAGTAGACGGATTGGTTTATATTTCCGATTTGTCTTGGACCAAGAAAGTGAAGCATCCATCAGAACTATTGACACTGGCCGACGAGATCGATGTTGTGGTATTGGAACTTGACGTTGAGGGCAGAAAACTAAGCCTTGGTCACAAGCAAACCCAAGAGAACCCTTGGGATAAATATG
>CAJXEG010000122.1 GCA_913052425.1 uncultured Flavobacteriaceae bacterium
AGAGACATGGCCACAAAGACAAAACTGTTGCCCAATGACACGGCGGCCAATTCTGCTGTTCCCAATTGCCCCACCATGATGTTGTCGATCAACTGTACTACCGTATGCCCCAACATACCCACTATAACAGGATAGGCCAATTTAAGATTGGTGCCAAATTCTCTAGTGTAATTACTGAGGTTCATGAAAATTAAAGGGGATGATAAAGATTCTTATTCAAGTCCCAATTGATCTGTGAGGTACACCAAAGCAGCCATTGTCGCAGCTCCCAACTCCAATTCTCTCTTGTTGATTTGATCAAAAGTATCCATCTCCGAATGATGATGAATGAAATACCTTTGGGAATCGGTTTTTAAACCCGCCAATACCAATGAATTTCCTTTGAGTAGGCTTACATCTGCACCACTCCCATTTCCTTCAAATAAATGAATGTAATAGGGGTCAAAATACGGTTTCCATGACAAAATTTTATTTAAGTATTGCGCTTTTGTATCAAAAATAAATCCCCTTGGGGTAAACCCTCCGGTATCGGACTCTAGTGCAAGGAGGTGTTGTTCTTTATCTTTTTTAACCCTTTTACTGTAGGCCTTGGCACCCATCAATCCATTTTCTTCATTGGCAAACAATACCACGCGAATGGTGTTTTTGGGGCGAAAATCTTTTAAACTCATCAACCTGAGCACTTCCATAGACTGAACCACCCCGGCTCCATCGTCGTGTGCACCATCTCCCAAATCCCATGAATCCAAGTGGGCTCCAACCAAAATGATTTTCTCCGGAGACTCTTGGCCTTTGATTTCGGCAATGACATTATAGGATCTTACTTCCGGATAATTCTTGCAATTCTGCTTGATAAAAAACCGCAGTTTGGGATTCAAGGCGATCATGGAGCTGAGCAACTCAGCATGGTTAGTACTGATCGCAGCAGCGGGAATTCTTTTGTTGATGGGTAAATCTCCGTAACTCATCACTCCCGTGTGAGGGTAATCGTCCAATCGAAAATTCAAAGAACGAACGATCACTGCCAGCGCACCGTATTTGGCTGCTTCGGCGGCACCACTGTATCTCTGGTCTACAGCACCACCATAGGCTTTAAATGTATTAACAAGATCTGCCTGCATGGGACGATTAAAAAAGACAATCTTGCCTTTGATTTTTTCCTTACCCAATTTAGCCAGGTCATCAATGTGTTTTACTTCGATCACATTGGCTCGAATTCCTACAGAGGGTGTAGCAATGGAACCTCCCAAAGCACAGATGTTCACATTAATTGTATTTCCCGGGCTAGATTCAATGTTGGCATATTCAAAAGTACCCCTAACCCACTTGGGAACCATAACGGCTTGCAACCAAACAGAATCTAATGGAAGCGCATCGAGTTCCTCCTTGGCCCACTTTACGGCCCACTCTGCATTTAGAGAACCCGACAAACGGCCACCTATTTGATTGGTTAGATGATCCAGCCAATCATAACTTTTTCCTTGGGTCAGTGCCTCTTGGTAAATCTTCTTGATCTGCCGCTTCAAGCCTTCTTTCTTCTGGGCATGCAAGGAAAGACTGCTACACAATAATAATAGCCATAATTTTTTCATCATCAATTAAAGTTTGGGTTTAGCGGCAAATTGTTCGATATCGTCGACCGTAACTGGGTTCGATCCCAGAATCATCAATCTTTCAATAACATTTTTAAGCTCGCGTATGTTTCCTGTCCAAGGATAATCCATCAAACGATCAATGGCACTTTTGGAGAAGGTTTTGGGATCCAAACCTTGTTCGGCGATCAGGTTTTCTGTAAAATAATCCACCAAAAGTGGAATGTCTTTTTTTCTTTCTTTCAGAGAAGGAACTTTAATGAGGATAACAGCCAAACGGTGATAGAGGTCTTCACGAAAGTTCCCCTCTTCAATTTCTTTGTCCAAGTCTTTGTTGGTGGCAGCAATAACACGTACATCAACTTTTATATCTTTTTCGCCTCCCACCCTTTGGATTCTGTTCTCTTGAAGGGCTCTCAAAACCTTGGCTTGAGCAGTAAGACTCATGTCAGCCACCTCATCCAAAAAGAGTGTACCCCCATTGGCAATTTCAAACTTTCCCGGACGATCTTTGATGGCCGAAGTAAAAGCCCCCTTGGTATGACCAAAGAGTTCGCTTTCAATCAATTCGGAAGGAATGGCAGCACAATTCACTTCCACAAAAGGAGATACAGAGCGATTGCTTTTTTGATGTAAATGATGAGCTACCAACTCTTTACCGGTTCCATTTTCACCAGTAATAAGAACCCTGGCCTCTGTGGGCGCTACCTTTTCGACCAAATTGTGAATTTCGTTGATCTGGTCTGAAGCCCCGATCATTTCGTATTTTTTGGCAATGCGTTTCTTTAAGTTTTTATTCTCTAAAACCAAATTTTTGATTTGCAATGCATTTCTAACTGCAGTCAGCAGTCGATTCAAATCCGGTGGTTTGGAAATAAAATCGTAGGCTCCCGATTTCATGGCTTCTACTGCGGTAGAAACATTCCCATGGCCAGTCAACATGATAAAAGGAACATTGATACCGTTTTCTCTGGCTTTTTGTAAAACCTCTACACCGTCCATTTTTGGCATTTTGATATCGCACAACACCAAGTCAAAATCTTCCTTTTTTAGGGTGGTCAGACCTGATTTACCATCTTCGCATTGGGTGATTTCATAGTCTTTATTTTCTTCTTCTAAAATACGGATCAGCACCCTTCTGATGGGCTCTTCGTCTTCAATCAATAAGATTTTTTTCATTTGGTCTCGGAGGTATTATTTTTAAGGGTAACGACCCTTTGAGGGAATGGTATTTCAATATTGATTGCCTTCAGTTTTTCAAAAATCTTAAATCTGAGATCACTTTTAACGAGATTGGCCTCAAAGCTTTTGTTCATAGAAAAGAAAAGTTGAAACATCAAAGCACTGTCGCCAAAGTCCTCGAAAAGCAGGAAAGGCTCTGGTTTCTTCAATACCTTGGGGTGGGCATTGGTAATCTCTATGACTGTATCCTCCAATAGTTTTACATCGGTATTGTAGGCTACCCCAAAGTGGATGGACTCTTTGGTCAAAGTTCCATTTTCTGTCCAATTGTAAAGTATAGAGGTTAAAAATTTATGATTGGGGATGATCAATACCTTATTGTCTCGGGTCACCGCTCTGGTGGTTCGCAACATGATGTTTTCTACCCTTCCCACCTGACCATCCACTTGTATGACATCTCCTACATGTACGGTTTGATCGGCCAGTATAGAAATGCCAGAAAAGACATCTTGAATCAATGTTTGCAAGGCCAAACTAACGCCCACCAAAAGGGCAGCAGATGCTGCAAAAATCGTACTTACTTTTACCCCAACATTGTCCAGTGTAATCAGAATTACGATCAAATAAACCAAGTAGTTGAAAAAGGTTAAAATCCCTCTAAACTTAAGTTTAGTATCGTTGTTCAAGGTTTTGAATACAATACGACGAAATACTTTTAGGAATAAGTAAGTGAGAAAAAAGACGCCAATGATAATTATCATTGACTTAGGAGTGAGAACGATGTCACTGCCGATCTTAATCTGATAATTAAAAAAATCTGTTATTTTTTGCATGTCATTAAATCTATACTAAGATAATACAAAAACAAAACCCACCCTTATTTCTAAGGATGGGAAAAAAATTGCTATGAAAAAGAAATAACACTAAAGGATTAGTGTTATTCAAATATATATATTTTTTCTCAGATCAAAGATTTATGCGAACATGTCCTTGACCTTTTCAAAAAATGATTTATCAAACTTGTCGGGATTTGGGGTGAAATTTTCGTCCTCCATCATTTTCTGAAAAAATTGTTTTTGTTCCTTGTTGAGTTTTTTGGGTGTCCATACATTGACATGAACCAAAAGATCACCTTTTCCGTATCCATTCAGATCTGGTATTCCTTTACCCCTCAACCTTAGGGTTTTTCCGGATTGTATTCCTGATTCGAGTTTGATTCTTACTTTTCCTTCCAGCAGATTGATTTCTTTGGATACCCCCAAAGCTGCCTCGGAGATGCTGATGTATAGGTCAAAGTGTAAGTGATTTCCTTCACGAATAAAATTTTCGTCGGTTTTTTCTTCGATTAAAACCAACAAATCTCCCGAAATACCATTACCCGATGCCTCGTTTCCTTTTCCGGTCACTTTAAGTTGCATTCCTTCCTCGACCCCGGCAGGTATTTTGATCGATACCGTTTCTTCGCTCTCTACCATACCGTTAGCGTCGCTTCCCGCAGGTCGATTTGAGATGATTTGCCCGCTTCCATTACACTTGGGACAAGTAGAAGCACTTTGCATTCTTCCCAAAATGGTATTGGTCACACGCATCACCTGACCTCTTCCTTTACATGTTCCACAGGTGGTATAACTTACCCCCGCAGCTTGGACTTTTCTTCTGACTTTGACTTTCTTTTCTACGCCATTGACTACCTCTTTCAAGCTGAGTTGAACTCTGATCCTGAGGTTACTTCCTTTACCTCTGGGCTGTGATTGACCAAATCCGCCAAAACCACCGCCACCGAAAGCACTGCCAAAAATATCTCCAAACTGACTGAATATATCGTCCATATTCATACTTCCACCTCCAAAACCACCAGACTCAAA
>CAJXEG010000123.1 GCA_913052425.1 uncultured Flavobacteriaceae bacterium
AGATACTTGAGAAAAAAAATAATTTCAAAAAATGAAACTATTTAATTTGTTTCCATTGAGGTTGATAAAAAGGAGCAATTTTTTTTAACATTTTCGAGGCCCTATCAAAATCCACTTCAGGACCATCTGAGAAAAGATTCACAATTTCATCTGCCTTGGCATCAAAAAACATTTGTAAAAGCATCGCATTGGGTCGACGATCGTAAAGATTCTCCAAGGGAAGTAAAGCATTAATGATATTATTTTTGGCTTCCATGGGATTTTCGGTCATTAGATCCAAACCCTTGCGGTGATAGGTGTAAAGTGCTTCTCTGTACTCTCTAAATGTATTGGACCTCATCGTATCACTCAGCCAAAAACGGTTCCGATTGCTGTCGTTCTGTTTCCATCCCATGGCACCACTTTGTTGTGACAAATTCACAATCCGTTGGGCTTGCTCAAAATATGAATCTCCACCTTTGAATTGCAAGCTGTCCGCATTGATCCCCATGATGATGTACACATAAAAACTAATCAGAGAAACCAAATTGGATTCATAGGAGGCAGGACTGTAGAATAAGGGTTGAAATTCTTGATAAGTAAAACTAATGTCCTTGTCTAGGAAATTTAAGACAGGACTGTCATAATTGGAATCAAAAATTGTTCTTTGTGACTGAATTTGAAGTGTCCCCTCGAATTTGGAGGCATTATAACTAGATAGATTAAGCACAAAACTACAAGTGATTTTTTCTTGTGGAAAAAAATCTTGAGTGGACCAGGATTGTGAATTGATGAATTCGTTAAGCGAGCCCTCCAAGGTCTCAAAAATTTGTTGATTGGTTTGATTGACCAGGTCAGCATTAACTACAAATTGAGCATTGAGTTCTTGCGCATCGGTTTTTGTCAATGACAGGGTCAATAAAAAGGATAATAGGATTTTACGCATTTTGGATCAGTATTTGGGAAAAGATATCTTTTGCAACCAAAATCTTGGACTTTAGCTCAAAAGGGATAGTGGTTTCATTTTTGTCAATATAGGTTACCTTATTGGAATCTACAGAAAAACCTGCGTCGGGGTCATTGAGTGAATTTAACACAATGGCATCCAAGTTTTTGGATTTTATTTTTTTGATAGCATTGGATTGTTCATCCTCGGTCTCCAGGGCAAAACCCACCAGGAATTGTTTTTGTTTCAATTGGCCCATCTGGGCCAGAATATCTGGGGTAGAATCCAATTCAATGGACTGTATCCCTCCTTCTTTTTTGATTTTTTGTTTCCCCACTTCTCGGGGTTTAAAATCCGCCACTGCAGCAGCGGCAATTACAATGTCTGCATGAGTGAAATGTTCCAATGCAAGGGCATACATATCCTGGGCAGTCACTACGTTGTATCGGTCTATATCGGGGGAAGCTTCAAGCACAGCGGGCCCGGAGATGAGTGTCACCTGAGCCCCCAATCGAAGGGCCTCCTCTGCAAGAGCAAATCCCATTTTACCACTGGAGTGGTTGCCGATAAAACGAACCGGATCGATAGGCTCGTAAGTTGGGCCTGCGGTGACCAATACTTTTTTACCGTATAGTGGTAGTTCTGCTTTTAAATCTTCGCTGATGTGATGTATAATTTCCTCCGGCTCCAACATTCTTCCCTTCCCGTTTAATCCACTGGCCAAGAATCCCTCACCCACAGGTAAAACCTTCTTTCCAATAAGATTCAATTCCTTGATATTCTGTTGATTTGCCGGATGCGCATACATATCTAAATCCATTGCGGGAGCAATATAAACCGGACAGGTACAAGACAAATAGGTAGCGATGAGCAGGTTGTTACATTTGGCGTGAACCATGGCAGATAGGGTGTTGGACGTTGCAGGAGCGATCAGAAATAAATCCGCCCATTTTCCCAAGGCCACATGATCGTTCCACACGGGATTATCATGCAATTGCTCGGTAAAAGTTGAATAAACCGGATGGTTAGAAAGGGTAGAAAGTGTGAGGGGAGTGACAAAATCCTTTGCTGAGGGTGTCATGACAATTTTAACCTCTGCAGCTTGGGACTTTAATAGTCTAACTATAAGTGGAGCTTTGTAAGCGGCTATACCACCGGAGATGCCCAGGAGGATTTTTTTTCCGCTTAAAACGCTCATGATTTATCCGTTGTTGTCCTCTGTGTTTCTGTGGTAAATTTTATCATTCAACCACTCTTCAATCGCAATGGCATGCGGCTTAGGCAAACGCTCATAGAACTTGGATACTTCTATTTGCTCTTTGTTTTCGAATATTTCCTCCAAACTATCGTTATGGGTGGCAAACTCGTCCAGCTTCTCGTGCAGTTCTTTTCTTATGTCCAGATTGATTTGATTGGATCTTTTGGAAATGATCGACAAAGCCTCATAAATATTTTCTGTAGGAGACTCGATGGTCTCTCTGTTGTAGGTTGATGTTGAGGTGGGGGCGTTAGAATTTCTGTATTTTGTCATGACTTATTCTGTATTTAGTTGGCAAAGGTATTAATTTCTTTTTCGACAGTCTTTATTTTTTTACTCAGGTCTTCCTCAAACAGTGTTTCGGGATAATAACGAACAATGTTGTTGTGTAATTGTTTAAGATCCATCAATCTTTGATGTTTTTTAGATTGAACGCTGTTGATGGCAATTTCGTAGGAGGCCAAAAATTTGTAGTATAGGGCCTCTTCTCTGAATTTGGAACCGACAAACTCTCCTATAAAATTATCCAAAGATTTGATCGCAGCTCTGTAGTCGTAGATGGTGTAATATTGTTTGGCAACTTCAAACTCTTTCTTTTCGATTTTATTCTGTAACTCACTGATGAGTTGGTTGCATTCTTCGGTGAAGTTGGATTCGGGGTAATTGTTCATGAAAATCTGAAGTTTTTCGATGGCCGTATTGGTTTCCTCCTGATCCAAACTGTAGGTCGGTGACATCATATAATGAGACTTTGCGGCGAAAAAACTAGCTTCTTGCAGTTTTTGAGATTTTGGAAATGATTTGATAAAACTTTCAAACTGATAGGACGCCAGGTAATAATTTCTGGTTTGGAAATAAGAGTCCGCAAAAAAGTATATCAGTCTTTCAGCCTGAGGCTTCCCCCTGTAGGCGGGTACCAACTGTTCCAGAAGCCGATTGGCCCTTCGATACTCCCCATTGTTGTAGTACTCCTCTGCCGCTTTATACTTTCGGTTGTTATCGTCGCTGTTGAGTATTTTTTGATACTCATTACAAGACGTAAGAAAAGTCAAGAAAAGCGGTACAATAAGGAATAGGTTAAACTTTCTAGACATGGCGCGAAATTAATAAATTATTTACAGTTTTGATCAATTAATCAAGACGATAAAGTGCTGAAATTCAATTAAGATTGGATCGTTTGTAGGGGCATCACATTTTTCAACTCGTCTTTCAGCTGAAGGGTCAAGTGTTTGGACGCTTGAACCAGAGGAAGTCTCAAATTGTTTTTACAAAGGTTTAAAGTCTCCATTAAAACTTTAATTCCTGTAGGATTTCCCTCAAGGTATATCATCCGAATCAAGTCCAACAAGTGATATTGAATTGAATAGGCCTCATCAATATTTCTCAAAAGCCCCTGATGTATAATTTTTGAATAGTGTTCGGGCAAGGCATTGCCAATGACTGAGATTACCCCTTTTGCTCCGGCCAAAATCATGGGTAAGGACATTTCGTCATCACCCGACAAAACGGAAAAATTCGCAGGGCATAATTTGATCAAAGTTTGCGCTTGTTGAAAATCCCCAGAGGCTTCTTTTACAGCAACAATATTTTCGAAATCTTTGGCCAGGCGCAAAACCGTTTCGGGAGCGATGTTTACCCCGGTTCTCGAGGGTACATTGTATAGAATTACCGGAAGACTTGAGAGCGTCGCTATGGTTTTATAATGCTGATATAATCCTTCCTGATTGGGTTTATTGTAGTAGGGAGTTACCGAAAGAAGTGCAGAAAAAGCAGACAAATCAAACCATTCAAACATGCCTAAAAGTTCTTGGGTGTGGTTTCCTCCCAAGCCCAACACCAAGGGCAATCGCCCCGAATTGGCATCGATGATACGGCCAACCAAATCAATTTTTTCTTCTTTAGAAAGTGTCACGGTTTCTGCTGTAGTTCCCAACACTACCAAGTAGTCAACCCCTCCGGCGATAAGATGATCCACAATTACCGGTAGGGCATCAAAATCAACGGCACCATCTCTCTTGAACGGAGTAATCATCGCCACGCCATGTCCCTGAATTTCTTTCATTTCTTGTTTGTAAAAAATATTTCTAAGTATTTAATGCACTCACTGATAAAAACATCAATGTTTTGAACGTCAACTTCAATGATCAAATCGTTTAATGCATGATCAACACTCTTAAAACCAATACTCAGTTTTTTATTAGATTTTGCACTTAAGTATTTAAGGTTAACATCATCTTTATCATAAAAATTTATCAAAATATCAGAATTCTCACTGCAAAAGTCAACCAATACTCCATTTAATACTCCCCAGCCTGAAATGTTTTTGGGAGTACAACTGCTAGCATAATTGGCTTCATTGATTTGATTTGGGGATTGGAAAAAAGTCAATACCCTCACATTTTTTCTTGGAATATTAAAATGGCTTCCTATCTTTTTAAAATGCTCTTTGT
>CAJXEG010000124.1 GCA_913052425.1 uncultured Flavobacteriaceae bacterium
GCTTTTCGGTGATGCCCATGGCCTCTAGGCTGGGACGTAAAAAATTGGCATTAACGCCGGAAACTGCTGCTGTATAAACAATGTCCTCTGCTCCACTGTCCATGATCATATTTTTATAAGCCTCATCGGCCATACTTTCATTAACATTGATAAAGCGAGTACCCATATAGGCCATATCGGCGCCCATCTGTAACGCACTTGCAATGTCATTTCCCGTACTCAGGCAACCGGATAAAATTATTTTTTTATCAAAGACCTTTTTGACCTCGTTGATTAAAGGAATAGGATGCAAGGTTCCGGCATGACCTCCGGCTCCGGCGGCAACAACGATCAAGCCGTCAACCCCCGCCTCGGCAGCCTTTTCGGCATGTCTTTTTTTGATGATATCGTGATAGACCAAACCTCCATACCCATGCACCACATTGACCAGATCGGCAATGGCACCCAGTGAGGTGATGACCAGTGGTACTTTGTACTTTACACAAATGTCCAAATCTGCTTTTACTCTAATGTTGGTGGGATGAACAATCAAATTGACCCCAAAAGGAGCGGCTTTTTTACCGGTTTCTTTTTCAAAAGCAGCCAGGGCTTCCTTGATTTGGATGACCCATTGTTCAAAACCCTCAGAAGTTCTTTGGTTCAAGGCAGGAAAAGTACCTACAATTCCGTTTTTGCAACATTCAATCACCAACTCGGGACCTGAGATGAGAAACATAGGAGCAGCAATTAGAGGTAAGTCTAACGACTTGTAAAAATCTTGATTCATTTTGATTTCTTTTTTAATGACCATTCAAATTCAAATTCGGAGACGATGTCTCCGGAGGGGTCGGTTCCTACTGATTTTAATCTAACAGTGACGGGCTCACCATTGGAAATGGCTTTTTGTACTGCTTCAACAGCCTCATTTCCTTGGGTACAATGAAACTTGATCAACCCTTTGGCCTTTTTTTTAAATACCGCTTGATTCTTTAACACCAACATGGAAACAGCCTGCTTTGATTTCCTGATGGTATACATTAAGAAAACAGCAGTCGATAGTTCTGCTGCCATACCTTGAACCGCCCAAAATATGGAACCAAACGGGTTTTGATTCACCCAACGATGCTTTACAGAAACCTCTGCCTGGGTATCATCAAGTTTTGAAACCCTGACCCCTGTCCACCAAGCAGACGGAAGTTTAAAAAAGGTATAAGTGTTAAAAGAGGAAAGTTCAGACCTACGCAAATTGAAATAGATTGATGTTTGACCTTTGGAAGTTATGATTTATTCTATAATTTTATGCACATAGACCCAATTTACTATGAAATATTTTAACAAAACACGTACAATAGAATAAAAGATTACAGACAGAGAAGTACTCAAACAACTTAAGAAACAATCTGAATTACTCAACAAAATTCTGGCTACTATTTCAAAATCACAACCTTAATTTGAGAAAAAAAACAACAAAATTCTTTGTCAACTTTATTTCCAAACAACAAGTCCAACTTACTGTAAATCAATTAGAAAGATATGAATTGACCGACATCATTGTCATTTAGGGGCGGTGCTTAAAACTTTATTTTATTTTTAAGAATAAATCCTTGATTTGACGACAATTTACGATCGCTTGTTATTAATCATTGAGAATGAAAACACTTCAGTAGCCACGTTTGAAAGAAAAATAGGCGTGGGTAGAAATTCTTTATCTTCTGCTCTTAGAAATAAATCTTCTATTTGGTCACACTTTACTGGCCCAGATCTGCAAACATTACCCTCAATATTCAATTGATTGGATCGTATACGGCAAAGAATCTCCCCATACTCGAGCCATTACACTTCTGATTAAAAAGAAAAAACTGTTTAAAGATTGGGACATCAAAGATTGGGAAAGAATCTGATTCGATAAGGCTGTTTTCAAACAGCCTAAAATTGAACTGTGAACGCGACAGGATTCGAACCTGTGACCGTCTGCTTAGAAGGCAGATGCTCTATCCAGCTGAGCTACGCGTCCTAAATTGATCAGCAAAACAATTGTTTTACCCTAAACTTTTGGTAAATATAATACTTCCATCTTTTTTAGTGCAAGACCATATGATATTATTAAATATTATGGGTGTTTTTTTTAATAAAAATGTTTGGTTTTATTATATTGGTTTGGTAATCAATACCCAATGAATCGAAAAACATTTATAAAAAATACGACAATGATGGGAGCGGGTGGCATGTTTCTCCCCGGTCTCAAAAGCTATGCACTTTCAAAATCAACCCAAGACATTTCAGCCAATGACCAAATCAATATTGGAAGTATCGGTATCAACGGTATGGGCTGGGCAAACACATTGAAAGCCATTGAAGTTCCCGGAGTAAACCTTGTGGCGGTCTGTGATGTGGATCAAAATGTCATCCAAAAAAAATTAAACCACAAATCCGTTGCACCCATAAAAGACAAAATAAAAATCTACGATGACTACAGAAAAATGCTGGAACAAAAAGACATTGACGTAGTCTATATTGGTACACCTGACCATTGGCACGCATTGATGATGATCGATGCTGCAGCAGCCGGAAAACACGTATATGTTGAAAAACCCATCGGGAACTCCATAGCAGAATGTAAAGCAATGGTAGCTGCCCAAAAAAAATACGGAAGTATCATTCAGGTAGGTCAATGGCAAAGAAGCACCACTCATTTTCAGGAAGCCATGGCATTTGTGCACAGTGGTAAACTGGGACCGATCAGAACCGTTAAGGTTTGTTGTTACCAGGGATGGATGCGTCCACAACCCAAAGTCGCCAACAGTGAACCACCCAAAGGTGTTGACTATAACGCTTGGTTGGGGCCCGCTCCCAAAAAACCTTTTAATGCCAGTAGATTTCATTTCCATTTCAGATGGTTTTGGGATTATGCCGGAGGATTAATGACCGATTGGGGGGTGCATCTGCTGGACTATGCATTGATCGGTATGAAGGCAAGCGTTCCCAAAACCATAGTAGGCCTAGGGGGTAAATTTGCCTATCCCGATTTAAGTCAGGAAACTCCCGATACCCTCACCACACTCTACGAATTCGATCAGTTCAATTTGGTTTGGGATTCTGCCATGGGCATCGACAATGGCTCCTATGGGAGAGATCATTGTATTGCTTTTATTGGAAACAATGCAACTTTGGTTCTCGACAGAGGGGGTTGGGAAGTCATTGAGGAAAAAAGAAGTAAAAACAAGGTATTGGTCCCTTTACAAAAGAGATCAAACAATGGTCACCAAGAACACCAGTTAAATTTCATCCAAGCCATTAGAGAAAATAAACCGGAAATGTTAAATTGTAATGTCGAGGCTGCTGCACATGTTGCTGTAGTAGCTCAAATGGGAAACATCTCGTTCAGAGCCAATCAAAAATTAAGTTGGTTGGCCGAAAAAAATCAATTCGACGACCCAAAAATAAATAATGCTTACCTTACTAAAGAATATTTCAACGGTTATCAACTACCCAAATTTGACTGATCCTCTCAATGAAAAAAATATTATCCACAGCACCCGGTAGGGTGTGTCTGTTTGGAGACCATCAGGACTATCTCGAACTTCCGGTTATTGCATGTGCCATCGGGCGCATGATGCAAATCGATGCCGAAGAAAACGGAAAAGATCACTTTGAGATCGACATGCCTGATATGGCTCAAAAAAGGACCATTCCCCTACAACAAGACTTTGATGAAATTGAAAGAGGTGATTTTATAAAAATTGCGCTCAAAGTGCTTCAGAAAAGACATATCGTCCCCACCAAAGGGTATCGTTTGACCATCACCAGTGAGATTCCCATCAATTCCGGTTTATCAAGCTCTTCGGCATTGACCATTGCATGGATTCAGTTTCTTATTGCTGCTTTTTCGGATCGATCGTTTTCTCCCAAAGAATTGGCACTTCTTGCCTATGAGACCGAGGTGATCGAACCCGGGTCCTCTGGAGGAAAAATGGATCAATTTACCATTGCCATTGGTGATACTATTTTCCTGGATACTCATACAGATCGTGTACAGAAATTTAATGATTTAGACCTGGATCTGGTTGTAGGGGTATCCGGTTTGTCCAAAGATACTTTTGGAACCCTCTCCCATTTAAAAAGCAATGTATTGAAGGCCATCGATCAAGTCAAAGCCCAAATCCCGGAATTTGATATTGCCTCGACAACCGTTAATGAACTTAATAAAAATCTCACATTGGTCGAAACTTCACTTAAGCCGTTTTTCTATGCAGCGGTTTGCAATCACGATATTACTCAAAAGGCATTGAAAACATTGGAAGAAGAACCATTTAAACCCCAAATCTTGGGTGAATTGATGAACGAACATCATCACATCCTAAAATCCTACCTCAAAATCACTCCCCCTTTAATGGATAAAATGATTGATGCAGCCAATGACAATGGAGCATTAGGCAGTAAAATTGTCGGATCGGGCGGAGGCGGTTGTATGGTTGCCATTGTCCAAGATCAAAACCAAAATCAAATCATTGAAGCCATCAAAGCCACAGGGGCAGAAGATGCTTTCGCCGTAAACATTACAAAAGGAGCTACCTTAAAATAAACCATCATGACCGAAAACATAATCATTTTAGCAGGAGGAGCTTCCTCTCGAATGAAAAAAT
>CAJXEG010000125.1 GCA_913052425.1 uncultured Flavobacteriaceae bacterium
TTATAAAGCCTCTTTTGACAATGGATTAACGGAGCACGAACTGGACCATGTGATGGTGGGCTTTAGCGATGATGATCCAAAGATCAATACCGATGAGGTTGCTGATTTTAAATGGATGACCATTGATGTATTGAAAAAAGAATTGAATGAAAAACCCGAAGATTATACCGTTTGGTTTGCCATTATATTTGATCGTTTTTGTCAACACTTAGAAGACCAAAAAAAGTAATGAGAGTAACCGTTTGTAGAAAAGCACACTTTAACGCTGCCCATCGGCTTTATGTCAAATCTTGGGATGATGCAAAAAACGAAAAAGTTTTTGGAAAGTGCTCGAATCCTCATTTCCACGGGCACAATTATGAGTTGATTGTCAATGTTACGGGAACCATAGACCCTGTGACGGGTTATGTGATGGATATGAAAGTCCTGAAGGATTTGATCAAAGTGGAGGTTGAAGATGCTTTTGACCACAAAAACCTCAATGAGCAGGTTCCGGAATTCGCAGATTTGATTCCTTCGGCCGAAAACATAGCCGTAGTGATTTACAATAAAATTTTACCCCATTTGGATGAAGACAAAACTTTGGAAATCGTTCTTTACGAAACTCCTCGTAACTTTGTCAAATACAGTGGCTGAATAACTTTAAAAATAAACCCGTTATGTCAAGTATCAAATTATTCAAAAAAGAAATCAACAACAGCATTGGAAGTTTTATTGAAGAGGTTTACGCTTGGGAGTTAAACCATCCCGATGCCGATCTCAAATCGACTGAGGCATTGATCGATAAAGCCATTGCCTTATTTGACGATTTGATTGAAAAAATCCACGCCGCAAAAAGAAAGGGTGGTAAGGAAGGATTTAAACCCCTGAGCGCCGACCTGGGGAAATCTATTGATGGCCTGCAAAAAGAATTGGCAAAACTGGGATAGTTATTCTCCTGCCTCTTCTGCCTTTCGAGTAGCGATAAACTCAAGAAATTCTTTACCGTATTTGGAGGCTTTGACCTTGTCGGTCAATTTGGAAGCCACGGTATCTAAAAATACGATGTTGGCATCATAGACCTCTGTCAAAGCAATAAAAGGTGCGATAACATTGTCCCCATTGGTACTGGCAAAGTTGAGGGCATACAAATACCTTCGCTTCAACAAATTGTCCATGGCCTCTTTAATTGAATCCAGTGCTTTGCTATTTTTATCTTCTTTGGCTACTTCAAAATAGGCTTGAATGTATTCCAAGTTTTTCCCATCAAATTGTCGGGCCAGCTTACGGTATTCTTGTAATAATTTTTGATTTTCGGAACCTGTTACTTTGGCACTGCTCTCAAAGGTTTTGAGCAAAGTGTTGATGGAAATTTCGCCTTTTTCTGCAAAGAATAAAATTCTGTCATTGAGGCTGTCTCCGTCCTCTTTATTCAAATAGAGGTAATAGATCTCAGGACTCTCAATTTCAGTTTTGAATTTGAAGTCGGGGCTCCCATTCACTACTACAGAGTCGATATTGACCATTAAAGAATCTTGTATCTTTTGCAAATAGAGGGTTCCCTTTCTCAAGCCTTCTACAGATCCACTGAGGAGCATGGTATTTCCCGTGGGTTTGGAGGTACTTTCACAACCCATCAATGACAACAGACAGATTAGTGCAATAAATGGCAGGCTTTTACTAAACATAATTATAAAGTGCTTATCACAAAGGTAGTCCAATTTGGCTTTTTATAAAAATGGATTTTGGGCTGATTTAGCTTTTTGGTTTCTGTCCACCGATAAGTTCTGAAATCCCGTTTTTATACTATTTTTGAATTTTAATGATTCATTCATTTTCAATTTTAAGTTTACTATATCTTGTAATGTTTTCTTCTATGGATTGGGGGAAAACCGGCCATCGCGTGGTGAGTAAGCTCGCACAGCAATACCTCACTACCAAAGCTCAAAAGGAGATTGATATTTTGTTGGATGGGGCTTCCCTGGTCAGTATTTCCACCTATGGGGATGAAATTAAATCAAATCCAAAATACAAAGCCCTCCGACCATGGCACTATATCAACCTGCCTCTTGATGAGTCTTATGCCAATGCAAAAAAGAATCCCAAAGGCGATGTGGTGATGGCCATCAAAAAATGTATTGCCAAAGTCAAAGACCAAAACGAGCACAAAAACGAGCGGGCCTTTTATCTCAAATTATTGGTTCATTTTATCGGTGACCTTCATCAGCCAATGCACGTGGGGAGAAAGGAGGATCGTGGTGGGAATTCCATTCGACTCCAATGGTTTGGAAAAACTTCCAACCTCCATCGCTTATGGGACAGTCATTTGATTGACAGTCATGGCCTGAATGCTACCCAACTGCTAGGGGACTTGGAAGAATTAAGCCCCAAATTGATAAAAGAAATTCAAAACCAGTCATTGGAGCAATGGGTCAATGAATCTCAAGCTTTGGCAAAAATCATTTACGAAAATACCCCATCCAACAGCAAGCTGGGAGAGGAATACCAATCCCGATATTTGCCCTTACTTAAAATACAGTTACAAAGAGGGGGATTGCGTTTGGCCGCTCAACTGAACGAAATTTTTAAATGATCTTTCGGAAGGTTAAATTAATTCTGGGTTCCAGTGGTTTTTTGGTTTTAGGGATCTGGTGGAGCCAATGTTCTTGCATGGCGCCTTCCATCAACAACAAACTACCGTGATGGAGTTCCACTTTGTATCGTTGTTCTTTGATGCTTTGGTGTTTGAAATGAAAAAAGCGGGCGGCTCCAAAACTGTAGGAAGCGATCTGTGGATGCTTTCCCAGTTCCTTTTCATTGTCGGCATGCCAGCCGTTACTGTCGGCCCCATCTCGGTAGAGGTTGAGTAGAACGCAGTTAAAATCATGATCGCATACCGTCTGGATTTGTTGTAACAGTTCCAAAAGCGCTTCCGTCATGGGGTGAGGTTGGAGGGTTAAACCGGAGTAGGTATAGGTGCTGAGCGAATTACTGTGTAATGAGGTTAGGCGGGGTTGAGCATATACCTTACCAAAGACTTTGACATCGTCTTGTTGCCAGGGAATGCTTTCCAACAAGGTTTTGTAATAGTGATCCGCCCGATCCACCGACAAAAAATTTTGATAATAGTGCAATTGGGCATCCGGAAGATCGGGTTGCCAGCTAGGAGCGAGGAGTGTTGTTTTTGGCATTCCCAAAAATAAAAAAATAGTTTTTTAAAACAAGAAATCTGAGCGTTTCGATAATAAAATGACCATCCAGCCTTGCTTGTAGAAGATTTGGATCATCAGGTTATTTTTTATAAAATAAGTTTTTATTTTAATGGGAAGGGATAAACGGATTACCCGGTTCAATACCAGACTGCGTTTAGTTTTTCCAATTCGGAATTGAGAAGGATAAGGGACTTGGGTTTGATGATCTAGGTGTTGATGGTCAATTCTTTATATCCCGTTTTGAGGATATAATCTCCTGGATTTTTTTTGATCGTTTGGATTTCATACAGCTTTAGTTTTTTTCCAAAAGGTTCATTTATTTTAATAATACCATTTTTGATGCTTAGGTATTGGTAGGTTTTTTGGAAATAATAATTAATGATGCAAAGAACAGAAAAGGCCATCCAAAAGTAAGTCATCAAAAGGTGCTCCTCCACATACGTCATAATGAAAGCTAAAACAATATGGAAAAGCCCGTAAACTTAATTAAAGTTTATCGATCTTTTTTTATAACTGATGATCATCTCAGAATTTTGGGGACAATAAGTATCTCAATATACTAAGATAAAAAAATCCCCTGCTCATGGGAAGCAAGGGATTTCTGATCTCTTCAAAATCTTATTTGATCAGATCGACAGAGCGTTTGATAAAGGCGGTTAGGGCTTCTCCTTTTAACAAGTTTTGAGAAAGTCGTGCCAGGTCGAGCGCTTGTTGTATGAGGCGTTCTCTTTTTTTGGCGGTTTTGGTCTGTAGGATTTGTCCTACTAATTCGTGATTGGTATTGACCAAAAGGGTGTACATTTCCGGGAAAGCACCCATCATACCACCGCCGGTTTGTTGCATCTCTTTCATTCTACGCATAAACTCCGGTTGGGTCAACACAAAGGGCAGGCCATTGCTGTCCATGGCTTCGAGTTGAATGGTGTATTTTTCTCCGGGAACCACGGCTTCGATCAACGGTTTTAGGCTTTCTTTTTCTTCATCCGACATTTTGGAAACCGTGGCTTCTTCTTTTTTGATGAGGTTTTCCACAGCGTCTCCGTCCACGCGTGCAAAGGCGATTTTGTCCTTATCACCTTCCAGTTTTTGGATCAGGTGTGCGATGATGGGTGAGTCTAACAACAGGACTTTATAGCCTTTATCTTTAGCGGTCTCGATGTATTGGTGTTGTTCTTCCACATTGGAAGCATAAAGGAATATCAGTTTTCCGTCTTTGTCGGTCTGACTGTCTTTCAGAGCGGCCTCCAATTCGGCATAAGTTAGGCATTCTCCTTCCGTGGTGGGGTAGAGCATAAATTGTTCTGCTTTCTCAAAAAATTTATCCTCGGTCAGCATTCCGTATTCAATGACCACTTTGATGTCATTCCA
>CAJXEG010000126.1 GCA_913052425.1 uncultured Flavobacteriaceae bacterium
GATGCCAACGTAAGTGCCCATCTGATGCAATTTAACATAAAAGACAATTTAAGTGTCAAGCCTAAATTTGAACCCGACTTATTTGGCACGGATGCCAATGTTGGTTTAAAGGTCTTGGTCAAACTTTAAAAAAATATATGAAGCTTGCATTATTAGGATACGGAAGAATGGGCAAAGCGATAGAACAAATCGCTTTGGAAAGAGGCCACGAAATCGTTTGTAAAGTGGATAAAAATCTGAGGGAGGGAAAACTCCATGAGGCTGATGTAGCCATTAACTTTAGTATCCCGGATGCTGCGGTGGAAAACATCTCCAATGCATTGGATCAAGCTGTCCGGGTAGTTTGTGGCACCACCGGCTGGTTGGATGCCTATCAACAAGTAGCCCAAAAAGCCCAAGAAAATAATACAGCTTTCCTTTACGCATCTAATTTTAGCGTGGGAGTCAACCTCTTTTTTAAATTGAACAAGGTCTTGGCCCAAATGATGCAACCCCACAAAGAATACAAGGTTTCCATGGAGGAAACCCACCACATACACAAATTGGATGCACCCAGTGGAACCGCTATTACACTTGCTGAGGGCATCATCGAAAACAGTGATATCACCCAGTGGAAGTTGGATGAAGAAGCAAAAGACAGTCTGTTCATTCAATCATTGAGGGAGGGCGAGGTACCCGGCACCCACAGCATTAAGTATGGATCCCCTATCGACGATATCACCATCGAACACAAAGCCCATAACCGAAAAGGCTTTGCCCTAGGTGCAGTAATCGCTGCAGAATGGATTGTTGATAAAAAAGGGGTTTTTAAAATGGATGACGTTCTAAATTTATAATCACATGAGTGGAATTCAATGGGTTGTTTTTGTCTTGGTAATTCAAGTCGTTCACTTTTTAGGAACTTGGAAATTGTATAAGGCCGCAGGAGAAGGACCTTGGAAGGCCATTGTGCCCATATACAATGCCATCATTTTGCTCAAGATCATTCACCGTCCCAAATGGTGGGTGTTGTTATTGTTTTTACCGGTCATCAATCTGATGATGTTTATGATCTTGTGGATCGATACAGTAAAATATTTTGGAAAAAACAAAAGCATGGATGGGGTCTTGGCTGTTGCAAGTTTAGGGTTTTACATTTACACCATCAATTATCAAAGAACACCAAAATACATTTCCGACAAAAAACAAATTTCAAGATCCGTTTTTAGTGAGTGGATCGGCTCTATTGTTTTTGCTGTAGTGGCCGCTACTTTTGTTCATAATTATTTTTTTCAGCCCTACATCATTCCCACCGGATCTCTAGAAAAATCCTTATTGATCGGTGACTTTTTATTTGTAAGCAAATTCCATTATGGTGCCCGAATTCCTTCAACCACAGTAGCATTTCCTATGGTTCATGATACCCTTCCTATACTGAAGACAAGATCCTATTCCAATCATCCTCAATTGCCTTATCTAAGGCTGCCAAGAATTCAAAAAATCAAAAGAAATGATATAGTAGTATTCAATTGGCCTGCGGATACGGTGAGAAGATTTTTTGTAAAAGAGGCCGGAGTCAAAAAACCGTTGGATAAAAAGTCAAATTACGTCAAAAGATGTGTTGGTATAGCGGGAGACACACTCGAAATCATTGGTGGTTTTGTTCATATCAATGGAGCGAAAAATATTTTACCGGACAGAGCAAAAGTGCAATACAATTTTAAAGCTTACAGCAATAAAGGTGTCTCTTCCAGAAAACTGGTAGATCTCGGTATAAAAGATTTTTACAGAAGGTTCAGAATCGAAAACATCTCACAAAGCAGCTACGAACAAATCGCCCCTTATTTGGTTGGTAGCCAAGGAAGTAGCCAAGACAACTTTACGGTGATCACCCGCCATACAGGATTACCTATTGATTTGGTTCGGTCTTTGGGATTGAGAGCCAGTGAGGTACTTGAAAAAACGAAAGATTTAAATTTAACCGTCAAGGAGGCAGAAAAAATCGAAAAACAAAACTGGATAGACAGTATTGTTCAGAGAAACCAAAAAATCAAAACACCCAATTCCTCCTTTTTTCCCAATAAAATTCCATTTGACTGGAACCAAGATAATTTAGGGCCAATTGTCATACCCAAAGCAGGAGTAAAGGTAGATTTAAATTTAAGCAACCTCCCCCTTTTCAAAAAAATCATCGTTGATTATGAAAAAAACGAGCTTAAAACCGATGGCAATACCATATTGATCAACGGGGAAAAAAGTACTCAATACACATTTGAAATGGACTATTACTGGATGATGGGAGATAACCGTCATCGTTCGGAAGACAGTCGTTTTTGGGGATTTGTTCCCGAAGACCATATCGTTGGAAAACCCGTTTTTATATGGTTCAGCATTGATGGGATTAATGATGGGATCCGAAATTGGAAAGTACGTTGGGACAGGGTCTTTTCCACCGTTGGCGGATCCGGAAAAAGAGTATCCTACTTCCCCTACTTTGTCGTTCTCATTATGATCTGGCAGGGCTATGTTTATTACCGAAAGAGGAAAAGTAAAAAGCAAGGCTAATGGTAGCTGGAGTTTGTCCTGCATACCTCCCCAACATTCACTACATGGCTTGGGTGGTATCCCAAAAAGAAATCGCTTTGGTTACCCATAACCCCTACCAAAAGCAAACCTTCCGGAATCGCACAGAGATATACGGTGCCAACGGAAAGCTAAAATTGACCATCCCCATCGTCCACAGCAAAACCAAAGAGCGTCAAATCGATGAGGCGGTTGCCATACACTATGAAAATAGCTGGCAAAAAGACCATTGGAAATCCCTCGAAGCCGCCTATCGCTCCTCCCCTTTTTTTGAGTTTTATGAAGATGATTTCTACCCTTTTTACCATCAAAAATTCGAAAAACTAATGGATTTTAATATCGCTTTGATCCAAAAAGTTCTTTCGCTTATAGATGCCGAAGTGAAGCTCCTTCCTAAAGAAAAGACTGCCGATGAGTTTAATGATATGATCATCGCAAAGTATGAAGTTAAAAAAGAAAACCCTCACTACCAACAAGTCTTTCAATCCAAACACGGGTTTATAAACAACCTGAGCATCTTGGACTTGTTATTCAATTTAGGGCCTCAGAGTTTGGAATACCTTGGGCAAGTTGATCATTGATTTTATTTCCATTCCAGCAATGCTGAAATGGGCTTATGATCAGAAAGCTTGAGGTCATGGGTCTTAAAATTGATCACTTTAAATTTTTGATCCGTAAAAATAAAATCGATTCGAAAGGGAAAATAAGCCAGTTTATAGGTTGCCCCCAAACCGTCACCCGATAGAACAAAAGCGTCCAAACGATCATCTTTTAAACGTTTGTAAACCCCAGAAAAAGCATTGTTGTTCAAATCTGTACAAATAATGGTTGGGTATTTGTTCTTTTGGTCGACTTTTTCAAATCGATCAATTTGCAGCTCCTGTTTCTGAATTACAGACTGAATTCTCTCTACAAATTTTTGAGAATGTTCTTGGGTGAAAAGGGTGTCTTTTAGGTTAATCCTCAAGGATTCCAGATGAACATTATAAATTCTGACACTGTCTTTTTTGTAATAAAAGTCGGCATAAAGGGCACTGTTATTGGAATCCACAAAATCCAGTCGACCTCGATTCTTTAGTGGATATTTCGATAAAATACAGAGTCCATTTTGGCCGTTCTTTTTTGAGGAGGCTATGTATTGATGGGGATAATTTTTAAATTTTGGACTCAACTCTTTTGAATACTCCTGTAAACAAACTAGATCAGGCTTTTCTTTATTGATAAAACTTTCAATCGATTCAGGAACCGAATTGGAGTCGATCCATTCAAAGCGATTGAATAATCTAACATTAAAACTCATCACTTTGATTCCATTGGAAATGGGGATGGCGTTGTTGGGAAACTTGTATAGTTTTCCCCACTCCTTGAATCCAATCAAAATCGAAAAAACAAAAAGAAGGAAGGGCCATTTGAATTTGATGATCCAAAAAATAAAAAAAATCATGTTGATCACTGCAATCACAGGAACCATCAAATTGAGAAATGGATATTGGAAAAAATCCCAAAAAGTATCCATCAGAAAAAGCTGAAGTATCAGCAAAACCAGATTGATCAGAATTAAAACTTTAGACACAAAATTCAATTTCATAGTGTAGGGCTTATTTAATCGTATCCTTGGTATTATTCTTTTCCAGTTCTGAACAAATAGTCTTTTTCCTCCTTGCTGAGGCTGTCATAACCCGACTTACTGATTTTATCCAAAATAGCATCAATCTTATTTTGATGATTACTATCGTCACTTTTTTTAGTTGTAGTTGATTTGTTCTGCGGAGCGCGGTAAACTGTCTTAAGGTGCTTTCTTTTAAAAACAGCCTGCCAAACATTTTCAAATCCTGTGCCTATGTCCCTGCCAACCCCCAACTGTCTGGCATAGAAAAAACCCAATACAGCTCCCCCAATATGCGCCAAATGACCTCCC
>CAJXEG010000127.1 GCA_913052425.1 uncultured Flavobacteriaceae bacterium
ATTTTGCCAAGGACATGAAAATGGATTGGCGGATCGGAGCAGCCTATTTTGAATCGCTTTTGGTTGACTATGATGTACACAGCAATTATGGCAACTGGATGTATGTATCAGGAGTGGGCAACGACCCCCGAGATCGAAAATTTGACGTACAATGGCAAGCCGAGCGTTATGATCCCAATGGAAAATTCCAGAACCTCTGGCTTCAAAAAACTTTATTTTGATGACACTAAGACTGGTACTGGGAGATCAACTGAATCTGAAACACTCTTGGTTCGATAAAAAAGATGAATCTACGCTCTACGTTCTATACGAATTACATCAGGAGACAAATTATGTGGTGCATCACATTCAAAAAATAGTTGCCTTTTTTTCTGCCATGCGGGCCTTTGCCACAGACCTTCAAAATCGAGGGCATCAAGTACTCTATTTCGACATCAACAGCAATGCCGCCATAAAATCATTAGAGAAAAACATCAAAGAACTCATCACTGAAAAAGGTATTGAAAAATTCGAATACCAACTCCCTGACGAATACCGTTTGGACGAACAACTCAAGTTTATCTGTAAAAACATCAGCATACCCTCAGAAAGCTTTGAAACGGAGCATTTTTTAACCACCAGACGGGATCTAAAATCTTTTTTTGAAGGAAAAAAACAACTCATCATGGAGTTCTTCTACCGCAACATGCGTAAGAAATACGATATTTTGATGGTAGAAGGACAACCTTTGGGAGGGAAATGGAATTTTGATAAAAACAACCGTAAAAAATGGAAAGGGGAGCCTCCCATTCCCCAACCCTACCGCACCAATAAAAAGGGAAATCAACGAGTTTATGAATCCATCATTAAGGCAGGAATTAAATCCATAGGAGCATATGATGCCGAAAGTTATCTTTTCCCGGCCGATCGAGAGGAAGCCCTAGAGCAACTCAACTATTTCTGTGAACACTTATTGGTGCATTTTGGAGATTATCAAGACGCCATGCATACGGCTGAGCGTAATCTTTTTCATTCTAGAATTTCATTTGCACTCAACACCAAAATCCTTCACCCATTAGAGGTCATGGGTGCGGTCATCAAATACTACCAAACGAATCAAGAGCGCATTGCTCTTTCACAAGTTGAAGGATTTGTCAGACAAATACTGGGGTGGCGAGAATACATGCGGGGCATTTACTGGCGTGAAATGCCGGACTACAAAACCCGGAACAAACTAGAAAACTTCAATACACTTCCCGACTTCTATTGGACCGGAAAAACCAAAATGAATTGTCTAAAGGAAAGCATAACAGATTCATTGGAAACCGCCTATGCTCATCACATACAGCGATTGATGATAACCGGTAATTTTGCCTTGTTGATCCAGTGCCATCCCGATGAGGTCGATGCGTGGTATTTGGGCATCTATGCCGATGCCATCGAATGGGTACAGTTGCCCAATACCCGTGGCATGAGCCAGTGGGCCGATGGTGGAATTGTCGCTACAAAACCCTATGTCTCGTCGGGCTCCTACATCCACAAAATGAGTAACTATTGTGAGGAATGTAAGTATGACCGTAGCAAAAGAATCGGTGAAGATGCCTGTCCTTTCAACAGTTTGTACTGGAACTTTTTGGACGACAAAAAAGAGCATTTTAGTAAAAATAACCGAATGGCTATGATGCTGCGGCTTTTGGAAAAAATTCCAGCCCTAGAAAAGGAAGAAATAAAAAACAGAGCATTGTCCATAATCGAAAATCCCAATGAATTCTGATCTGGAACCCATACATATTGTTTGGCTAAAAAGAGATTTACGCCTCGAAGACCACCCCCCTCTTCGACTTGCCTTGCTTTCAAAGCGTAGGGTACTACTGCTCTATATTTTTGAAGACCTATTGTCTGAAAACCCCCATTACAGTCTCCGACATTTTGACTTTATTAAACAGTCCATCAAAGCATTGAATGAGCAATTGAATGCCCACAACAGCAGAGTGCTCTCTGCCAAAGGAGAATTGATAAAGGTGCTGGAATCCATTTCAAAAAAATACCGGATTGAAAAAATATGGGCCCACCAAGAGACCGGTGTTATGGTCACCTACAAAAGAGATCTCAAACTTACCCGGTGGTCTAAGAATAACCAGATTCTCTTTGAAGAGTTCCTCCAACAAGGGGTTTTTAGGGGGATGAAGAATAGAGTAGGTTGGTTGAGGAAATGGGATGCTTTGATGAATGAAACCATCGAACATACCCCTTTCAAAAAGGGAGTGTTGTTTACCAAAAGGGACATTGATCAGTTACAAAATCATATACCAACAGTGGAATTGGAGGTAGAACCCCGCTCCCTACGTCAGTTGGGAGGCAGTAAATATGCCCTGAGGTATCTCAATTCTTTTTTTAAAGACCGGTACAGGAATTACCAAAAGCACATCTCCAAACCCGATTTGTCTCGAAGAAGCTGTAGCCGCTTGTCCCCTTATCTGGCCTTTGGGAACCTATCGATGCGCCAAGTTTTACAAAAAACAGAATATGAGTCAATAAAGGGCAACAGAAGCTTTGCATTGAAAGCTTTTGGTTCACGATTGAGGTGGCAATCTCACTTTATTCAAAAATTTGAAATGGAGTGCTCCATGGAGTTTAAGAGTATCAATAAGGGTTACCACCAGTTGGATCAACCCCTCAATAAAAAACACATACACGCATGGGAAACGGGCCAAACCGGAGTGCCTTTGGTAGATGCCGCCATGCGTTGTTTGGTCGAAACCGGTTATTTGAATTTTAGAATGCGCTCCATGGTAGTCTCATTTTTTACCCACCACCTTTGGCAACCTTGGCAGGCTTGCGCACATTTTTTGGCCAGACAATTTTTGGATTTTGAACCCGGTATTCACTATCCACAACTGCAAATGCAAGCAGGGGTAACCGGTATCAATATGCTGAGGATATACAATCCTGTAAAAAACGGTCAAGAACACGACCCCAATGGGCAGTTTGTAAAACAATGGTTACCGGAATTGAAAATGCTACCGCAAGAAATGGTTCATAGCCCCTGGGAACTGACGCCAATTGAAGCCGGTGTTTACGGTTTTGAACCCGGAAAAAGTTACCCCCACCCTATTGTTGATTTACAAAAGGCAAGGAAGCATGCAACCAGCTCGCTTTGGCCTTTGTCCAAAAGCGCCCCGGTAAGGAAAGAAGGAAAGAGAATTTTGGCAAAACATACTTTGGCCGATCGTAACAGTTTAATGAGATAAAACATCCAAAAAACGATCATTAGAATCACCTGATAACAATCAACATGAAAAAACAGATCGACCTGAGACCGGAACAGATAGACCGAATCATTGAAATGGCATGGGAAGACCGAACGCCCTTTGATGCTATTCAAATGCAGTTTGGGCTCAAGGAAGAACAGGTAATTCGGATGATGCGCCGGGAAATGAAGTCCAGCAGCTTTAAAATGTGGCGTGCAAGAGTTCAAGGCCGAAAAACCAAGCACCTCAAACAGCGGGGAACCGAAGTAGACCGTTTTAAATGCAGCCGTCAAAGAGGAATCAGCAACAATAAGATTTCTAAGCGATAATTTGGGAAAATAAGATGAATTGAATCAATAAACAACCTCTACATTCATACCATAGGCCGCAACTCCCATCTGAGTCCATATTCCCTGACTGGTTCCACGGGCATAGAGGTTGGAGCCAAAAAATCCCGCAGAAAACAACAGTTTTCCGGAGCCCAAATCTTCAATCCACTCGATGGAAACCAAAAAATCGTCCTCCATTACAATATCATAGGGTTTGAGGTCAAGCCTAACCCTACCTGATTCGATGTCCGTCTCGATCATAATCGTCTCATCCAATAGGTTTTCATCGGGCATTCCTTGATTGAGACTGTAAAAATTTAGTCGAAAACGAACACTGCCGTAGGTGTTTTTGGCAATGGATAAATTGAAAGCCTCAACAAAAGTGGGGCTTTTTCGAATCCTACAGATAAAACCTATTTCATTTCCTAGGTCGTTTGAAGTAAATCCTCCGACCAAGGTTTTAGATTCGGTTTTGTTGCCCAAAACCCTCCGCTTGTATTTTTTGTTTTTTTTTCGAATGAGCGTAACCCCTTCCAATAAGAGGGCTTCTTCTTTCAATAAAATGATGTTTTCCGCTTTCTCTTGATCGAAATAATCTTGCACCACAAAATCTTTTTTTCCAAAACCGATCATCGAAAAGCGCAATGTGTCCAAAAGGAATTCTGGGTTGAGTTCCAATGAAAAGTCACCATTCTCATCGGATACCGTACCTAAATTTTTATTTAAAACACCAATATTGACGAAGGGCAATGGTTGGCGGGTTTCCGCGTCCAATAACTTAGCTGTGATGAATTGAGCTTGAAGGTTGTAGGCAAGTAAAAGAAAAAATAGGATGGGGGCTTTCATAGTATTTAGGCTTGCAATCGGGTAATCTTTGCGCCTATGGCTTTTAAACG
>CAJXEG010000128.1 GCA_913052425.1 uncultured Flavobacteriaceae bacterium
GGAGCAGGGCCCATCGGATTGGCTTGCGGAATTGAGGCTCAAAAAAAGAATTTGGATCATCTGATCTTTGACAAAGGTTGTTTGGTCAACTCCCTATTTCGATATCCGATGAATATGACTTTTTTTTCAACTTCAGATAAGTTGGAAATAGGAGGGGTTCCTTTTATTTCCCACAATCCAAAGCCCACAAGATCCGAGGCTTTAGAGTATTACCGCAGGGTGACTACTCACTGGAAATTGCCATTACGTTTATACGAGAAAATCACAAAAGTTGGGCGAGAGGGAGATTTTTTTGATGTGATCACCGATAAGGGGAGCTACCGATGTAAAAAAATCGTCATTGCCACAGGTTTCTATGATTTTCCTTATTTGTTAAATGTTCCGGGCGAACAATTGCCCAAGGTGCTTCATTATTACAATGAAGCCCATCCCTTTTTTGGAATGAATGTGGTCGTGGTCGGAGCGGCTAATTCCGCTGTGGATGTGGCCTTGGAGCTTTATCGAAAGGGAGCCAAAAGTGTGACTATGATCATACGGGAGGAAGAAATTGGTCAAAACGTTAAGTATTGGTCTAAACCGGATATTATCAATCGGATCAAGGAGGGCAGTATCGAAGGCTATTTCAATTCTCAGATCGAAGAAATTACAGAGGATCAAGTTCGGTTTAGAACCCCGGAGGGGATCAAGACCATTGAAAACGATTTTGTGTTGGCCATGACAGGCTATCAACCCAATTTTGAGTTATTGGAATCTTTGGGTGTAAAATTCCACGATGATGAATACCGCACCCCTGTTTATGATTCCAATACGATGCGTTCCTCTGCAAAGGGTGTTTATTTGGCAGGTGTGGTGTGTGGTGGGCTTAAAACCAACAAATGGTTTATCGAAAACTCCAGAGATCACGCACCGCTGATCATTGAGGACATTGACCAAACTTGATCGTTTTTGTTTTAACGACCCATTCCTATTCCGTATTTGATGGTGCCGGTTCAATGGCTTTGACATAACGTCCGGCCCAATAGGGGAGCAAGTAGATATAGGGGGAATACTCTCTGAACCCTCCACTACCACCATCGTTCCTATAGGCTCGATTATGAAGGTGGTGGGGTCTTTCGTCTCTAGGAAGGACTTCACTGTATTCTTGTTTTCTAAAATTAGAAGTAACTTTTTTAAGGTCTTTTCGGTGTTTGTTTTCGATTTTCCAATCGATTAGATCGAGGGGATACTCTTTTAACCACCAAATGGATTCCTTAAGATCAAAATCTTTCCCCCCTGACATAGCATACAAAAAATTCCACAATGGATTTTTTTCAGATCTTTCGATTTCCCAGTGGGAGGCAACAGTTTCCAAATGACGTTGTCTTGAATCTTTATCAAAAGCGTATTTTACAAAAGCCGGAGCACTAAGAAAATACATTTCATCATCGGAATGATTCCAACCGTCGCTCAAAAATTCGCCCTGCACATATCCAATCACACTGGCAGGACGACAGGCATTTTCCTCATAACCGAATAAACGACTGAGGTTTAAGGCGTGATCTTTGTAGCGCTCTTCTTTGGTAAAATGATAGGCCGTTTGTAAAAATGTAAGAATGAGAGTAGAATTCAGTCTTCTGTCCCCAACTTGAATGGGAAAGCTGTTGACATAATCTGGGTGCCAGCGTCCCCAGCGTGTGGGTTTTCCATCCCATGAAACCAAATACCAATCGTTTTTGATGATGTGATCCATTTGTTTTTTGATCAGTTGAATGGCCCGATTTTTCCATTGTTCGTCTTTGATGATCTCTGCAAATAAGGCATAAACAAAAAAATGTCCACAAGATTCATCGCTGCTGGTGGTGGTTTTCCAAACCCATCTTTTATCTTTGGCTTTTTTCCAAGTGCCATAGGAAGAATCTTTGTTCCAATTGCTTTTTTGGTAGCTGTCTGTTTCATATGTTCTGGCGGGAAACCCCTCTATTCCGGAAATGGTCGTGAGTCGTTCCATGGCTTCAAAAGTCTCCAAAGCATTGAGCCTGGCATCTTCTGATTGGGTTACCGCATAGCGAAATAACTCCGATGCCAAATACATCGAAGTCCACAGTCCATCATTGTCGGTATCGATCAATTCTAAGGAGGATAAGTCTCCGGGAACCCTCAGTTTGACCGAAGATTCCAGACCGTATCTGATGTGTCTTTTTCTTTGTATCTCCTGAAAATAGCTCGCTTTTTGTTCCAAGGTCATCGGTTCAAATACAATTTGACTGAGTCCTTTTTGGGTCAAAATCAAAACACTTTGGTCGGGCCCTTTTTCAACGGAAATGACTTCGTCATCCGCTAGCCATCTTTTCGAAGCGTAATAATTGTATTTGCCATCGGCTCTGAATTTAAAAGCCCCACGCGTACTTCCTGCCCACAAGGCTCCACCGATGTTTTTTAGACTGGTTATTTCGTCATGGGGGAGTTGTTCATTGATTTTTTCCAAGTCAAAATTGCGGGCATTGAGTCGGTGAATGCCCTTGTTTGATCCGATCCATATTTTTTCCATGAATTGCTCAAGGGACGAAAATCCGGATCCGGAGTATACTTTTTTTAGTGATTGATCCTGGTGTCTGAATTCATAGAGATGTTTGTGGGTGAGAATAAGATAACGGTTAGCCCAAGTATCGAACTGAACTGAAAGGGCTTTTTCGCTTAGATCCAGGGAAATGTCTAGCCGCCCCTCTTTATCGAAAAAGAACAAGCCTTTGTCGGTGAGGATCAAGAATGATTTGTCTTTTCCTATACCCAACAAAATTGGATTTTTAAGTCCGTGTTCCACATAAAACTTCCCGCCAAAAGAATGACTCAAAACCGCTTTCTGGGTCAAATAATAAAACTGATTTTTATGGGATTCAATTGCCATTATTTTTTGATTTTCGAGAGGTCTGTATTGGAAATTGGGTTTTAGTTTTTTTTCCCAAGGGGATAATAAGCCTTGGGATGACAGTACATTTATGTTTTTGTTGTTGTCGGTTTTGACTCCCATCAGTCTGATGTCGATTTTTTGTTTTTCGAACTGTATTGAGCGGTCTTGAAGAAAAAAGACGTCTTTGTAGGATTGTGGAAACAAACTGCTCCACCACAAAATGCTTAAGGCGAGTATTTTATAGCGAGATAATGGCATGGACAATGGTTTTTTGTTCGTTGGATCGTAGTGAGTAGCTCAGGTGAATCTGACCCTTTTTAGTGGAGATCAGGGTGGGATAGGAATAACTGTCTTTGGGATGCTCAGATTTTTCGATTTCTGAAATAGAATTCCAAGTTTTTCCTTCATCCTTTGAATGATTTAAATGCAAAGCATTCCTTCCCTTTTCCAGATTGTTGTTTACCATTAGCCAATCGCCATTGGGAAGTTTTAGGGTATGCAAACTTGATCCCGGATTGTGGATGTCGGTATCTGATACAGCACTCCAGCTTTCTCCATTGTCGTGGGACACACTTTTGAGTATCCGCATGGGTTGGTCCCCATTGTCGCGCATATAGGCAACGAGATCCCCATTGTTCTTTTGAATCAAAGCAGGTTGAACATTTCCATAGCCTACTATGGGTTCACTGCTTCTCCAGTTTTCCCCTTGATCGTCTGAAATAGCCATTAAGGAGAAATTGAAACCATCGGAGTACAAAGGCAATATAATCCTCCCAGAATCCAATTGCAATGCCCGAGCTCGGGTCATCCAACCACTTTGTCTTTTGGTTTTATCACCCGCAGCCTCCACAATCATTTTTTCGTACAGTGGGGCATATTCGGCCCATCCCAAGCCCCTGTCGGGCAATTGCTCGAACTTCAATTGGGTGGACTTTTGAAATTTGTCCCCGGGCTTTAGCAGGAGAATGTCTTGCCAACTCCAGTTGGGAGCTCCTTCAGTGTTGTGTATTATACTTTTTTTATATTTCAATAGGGACTCCTCCCATCGATTGCTTTTGATGACCAACCAAAACAAGAATAATTCATTTTTTTGATTGAGAAATAACACAGGATTACAATCGGGAAATCCAGGAGTATCCGACATTATAAAAGGTTCTTCCCACTTTTTGGTTCCTTTTTTGAGCCGAGAACCCATGATTTTGACATCATCGGCTTTTCGTTCTCCTGTACCTTGAAACCAGCAACTCAACAGATCCCCATTGGGCAATTCAACCATAGAGCTGCTGTGTACATGTTGGGTTTGTAGTGGAAAAATATTTTGTTTATGAATGATCTTTACTTGTCCTTGGGCAAAAAATTGTCCCCCCAATACACCTAAAAGCAGGAGATTTTTGTGGAAAAAAGTTAGAATAATTTTGATGTTTAGTGGCTTGTTCATAATTGTCAGAAATTAAGAATTTTTTATCAAAAA
>CAJXEG010000129.1 GCA_913052425.1 uncultured Flavobacteriaceae bacterium
TAAACCGATATTGTCCAGTTCTAAAACGGCTTTGGCGGCTCCCTCGATTACTTCCATGGGAAGGATGGCGGGGCCTGCACTAAAATTGTGTTTTTTCATATCAATTTTCAAAGTGCAAATATCAAAAGTTCAGACCAATTACCAATTGAATAAAGATTAATTTTTACCAATTTTTTTAACAAAATCACAAACCTAAAAACAGAAGGGATTACAAACCTTTTAGAAACTCAATTGTATCCACTCCATCTGCATAATCCCAAAGTTGTGGATTTTGGGCCTGACCAAAAGGAATGGCACCCTCAATGTCGGCCTTGGAAACAATACACTGTATGTTTTCCCGCTGTTCCAGCAAGTGACTTTTTAATGGACCGAGTGTTTCATAAAATTCATAGTGTCCCGTGGCAATAGGTGAGGAGATGGCTTTGTACTCTCTGAGCATAAAAAAACCATTTTCCAAAAAGTCAAACTCACTCATCAAATAAACTGCCTTATTGTAATCATAATTGTTGGCATACTTGTTCATTTCAATCACATGGGCATAAGGATACAAACCTCCAAAAACCAAATCCAGATCAAAACCCTTGGATAAATATAGCTTGGAAACGTTTCGGCATCCCAATCCGTAATACTGCAGTATGTCTTTACCCAGATTTTCCAAATCCTCTTGGGTTTCTGAGCCATTGAGAACCGCAATGCCGTTTTTGTTTTTCCTGATTATGTGCGGATATTTAGAAAAATAATAATCGAAATACCTTGCTGCATTGTTGCTACCGGTAGCGATTACCGCATCAAACCCTTCCAATTGCCCATCGGTGAATGAGGTAAGGGATTGAAAAAGCGGGTCAATACCCACAATAAAGGGAATCAAAATACTGTCTTTGGTGGCACATTTGACCAAGGCTCTGTTCCCGGAAATCCATATAGAAATAAGATCATGCAACCCGACCAGAGGAATATTACCTGCCATAATAACAGCGATGGTTTTAGGATTGTGATTATCCTTCCGTGGATAGTTGCTTTCCCAACGAGCAATTTTATCGGGCTGAAGGGCAGATCCCCAGGATTGTATGGCTGTTATACAGGCTTTTTTTTGGAACCAACCATTTTGAATTTGGGCGCGGTCAATCGCTTCGAAAAAAGTGTCATAACGGGAATCAACCTCAGAAATATTGCTAAAAAAGTATCCCAATTTTTCTAACGCCTTAATTCTGTCTTTGAGTTCACTCATTTATTTGTAAAGAATATTAATAGGTCTTACTTTTGTGGTCAAATTTAATTAAACATATTCATTATGGCCATCATCATTACCGACGAATGTATCAATTGTGGTGCTTGTGAACCCGAATGCCCCAATACAGCGATTTATGAGGGTGCTGATGACTGGCGATATGAGGACGGAACCGATTTGAAGGGGGATGTAGTTCTCCCCAACGGCAAAGCGGTTAATGCTGAGGAGGCCCAGATTCCTGTGTCCGACGAATTCTACTATATAGTTCCTGACAAATGTACTGAGTGCAAAGGATTTCACGATGAACCGCAGTGTGCCGCTGTTTGTCCGGTTGATTGTTGTGTACCGGACGAGGACAATGTAGAAACAGAAGAAGTGTTGTTGGGTAAACAACGCTTTATGCATCAAAACTAATTCCATTTTTTATGAAAGCCGGAATTGTAGGCCTGCCCAATGTGGGCAAATCCACCTTATTTAATTGTCTCTCCAATGCTAAAGCCCAGAGTGCCAATTTTCCTTTTTGTACCATAGAACCCAACATAGGAGTAGTAAATGTTCCGGACAAGCGTTTGGATCACCTGGCCGATCTGGTCAAACCGGAAAAAGTGATCCCGGCTACGGTCGAAATTGTCGATATTGCAGGATTGGTCAAAGGAGCCAGCAAGGGGGAGGGATTGGGCAATCAATTTTTGGGGAATATCAGAGAAACAGATGCTATACTTCATGTTTTGAGGTGTTTTGAGGACGACAATATCGTTCATGTCGATGGATCGGTAGACCCGATCAGAGATAAAGAAACCATTGATATCGAACTCCAATTAAAGGATTTGGAAAGCACCGAGAAAAGAAGGGATAAAATCCTAAGAGCTGCCAAAACAGGAAACAAGGAATCACAAAAGGAATTGGAGGTATTGGATCAGATTATTGCAGCATTGGAGGCGGCACAAAATGTAAGATCGATTTCCTTTTCGGACGAAGATCGGGCCAATTATGTAAACACACTACAACTCATTACCGACAAGCCGGTGATGTATGTTTGTAATGTCAGTGAGGATGCTGCGGTTGGCGGCAACGATTTCGTCAATCAGATCAAAGAAGTAGTAGTTCAAGAAAACGCTGAGGTATTGATATTGGCTGTCAGCATCGAAGCCGACATCAATGAATTGGACTCCAATGAGGAAAGACAACTGTTTTTGGAGGATATGGGACTTAGCGAACCCGGCTCCGCCAAATTGATCCGATCGGCCTATCAACTTCTCTCCCTGCAAACTTATTTTACTGCCGGAGAAAAAGAGGTGAGGGCGTGGACCGTTAAAAAAGGAGCTACCGCTCCTCAGGCGGCGGGCGTTATCCATACCGATTTTGAAAAAGGGTTTATTCGCGCTGAAGTGATCTCCTTTGATGATTACAGCCGCTTTGGAAGTGAACAAAAAGTAAAAGAAGCCGGAAAAATGAGGGTAGAGGGGAAGGAATATATCGTTCAAGACGGTGATGTGATGCACTTTCGTTTTAATGTTTGAAACTTATTCATCAGGCGATAACTAAAGCCGGATTTCGATTTCCATCTTCTGTGTCCAGGGAATTACTCTGAAACAGAATCGTATATCTGCACCTTTTTCCAAAGATGCTGAGCCTTTTCAATAAACAAAACATGCGAGGGATCAGCTTGATAAGCATCGTGTGTTTTCAGATCGGGAAAGCTAACCACCAAGCTGTAAGTGTAGGAAAAATCCACCACAGGCCGATTCGTTGCAGCAGGTTGGCCGATATGAAAACTGACCACTTGAGGGTTGGCGGATATAAACTCTTGAAGGACATTTTCGAAAGATCGTCTGTCCTTTTGATCATCTGGATTTTTTAACCAGAAAAAAACCATATGGAGGAAGTCGCCTTTAATTCTTTCGGATTGGATATTTGGTTTCATAAGAATAGTAGTGCGTTAAGGTTGTAATTTTTTAATCATCGGGCAATCTAAAAATAAATAATCTAAAACCCTTTTAAATAGGGTTAAATATTGAAACTTCTCAACAATAAAATATTACAATTTGTTAATTTCTTTGGATGTAATCCATTCAAAAATTGGGCTTCAAATTATAATTTAGCATTGTCTTTATGGCCAAACCAACCCAATATACCGAAGAAAATATACGTTCACTCGACTGGAAGGAGCATATCCGTATGCGTCCCGGTATGTATATCGGGAAATTAGGAGATGGTTCCTCTCCCGACGACGGCATATACATTCTCTTAAAAGAGGTTTTAGACAATTGTATCGATGAATTTGTCATGGGTGCCGGAAAAACCATTGAAATTTCTATTAAAGATAACGTTGTTAGTGTAAGAGATTACGGTCGTGGTATACCTCTGGGAAAAGTGGTAGATGTTGTTTCCAAAATGAACACCGGTGGGAAATACGATTCCAAAGCATTTCAAAAATCCGTAGGCTTGAATGGAGTAGGGACCAAGGCCGTTAATGCTTTATCCTCCATGTTCAGGGTAGCGTCTTTTAGAGAGAATCAAACCACCAATGCTGTTTTTGAATTTGGAAACCTCATTCAAGAAGACCCTCTCACATCAAGCTCCAAAAGAAGAGGTACCAAGGTGGTGTTCGTGCCCGATACAACCATTTTTAAAAATTATAAATACCGATTGGAATACGTTGAGCGTATGCTCAAAAACTACGTTTACCTCAACCCGGGATTAACCATTGACCTCAATGGGGTAAAATTTTTTTCCGAAAATGGCCTAAAAGATTTACTTGAGGATCAAACCAACGCATCCGACCTTTTGTATCCCATCATTCACCTAAAGGGGGAAGATATTGAAGTGGCCATCACCCACAGCAGATCTCAATACAGTGAGGAATATCACTCCTTTGTGAATGGACAAAACACTACCCAAGGGGGAACCCATCAGGCCGCTTTCAGAGAAGCGCTGGTGAAGACCATAAGAGAACATTTTGGAAAAAATTTCGACGCCTCCGACATACGAAAGTCCATCATATCAGCCATCAGCATCAAGGTCATGGAACCGGTTTTTGAATCTCAAACCAAAACCAAATTGGGATCCACCGAAATGGGAGACAAAA
>CAJXEG010000130.1 GCA_913052425.1 uncultured Flavobacteriaceae bacterium
AAGCGGGGTGTTTCGACATCCAGTCCAATGGGGTTGACCAGATACTCACTCTTTAAGTCATATACGCTGATTTCGTTTTTTTGTGAATCAACACAACTTAACAATCCTATAAAAATAAGTGTAGTCAGATTTTTTATTCCCTTGAATCTCCAGTCCGAGCTTTTGTGTTGAGAAAAGTGTTTTAATGTTTTCAGGGTCAATTCCATCGATAATTTTGTTTTCATTTGTTTTGAGTACCAAAAAGGTTGGTTAAATTAGTCAAATTCTTTTTTTAAAATGTACAAAATTAATGGTATACAACCGTAAATCTTTTTCACTGAAAGAGTACAAAACAGCTCCTTTTATGGTGGGAACCATGCGCATGGGGCAATGGGGGAGTAAGATGAATGCATCAGAGATCGAAAAATTTATAGAGGGCTGTATTGCTTTGGATCTGATTGATTTTGACCATGCCGATATTTATGGTTCTTACACCACCGAAGCCGATTTTGGAGCAGTACTGAAAAAAAGGCCGGATTTGCGAACTCAAATTAGAATTACGACAAAATGTGGGATCAAAATGGTTTCCAAGAATCGATCCGAGCACCAAATCAAATCCTACGACCTGACCAAAGACCACATCAAACGCTCTGTCGAAAACTCTTTACTTGCACTATATACCGATCATATCGATACGCTGTTGTTGCACCGTCCTGATTATTTATTTGATCCACATGAAATAGCAGCAGCTTTTACCGAATTGAAAAACGAGGGTAAAGTCAAATATTTTGGTGTTTCAAATTTTTCTGTAAGCCAATTCGAATTGCTCCAAGAGATTTTTCCACTGTGTACGCATCAAGTGGAGGTATCATTACTTCATCGGGAGGCCATTGAAAATGGTGTTTTGGATCAATGCCAAAAGTGGGGTATCACGCCTACCGCATGGTCACCACTGGGGGGGGGAGCCTTGCTAAAAAGCTCGGAGCATAAAGACATGGCTGAGGTGCAAAAAAAAATCACCACACTTTGTGAAAAGCACGATGCTCAAATGGATCAAGTTTTACTAGCTTGGTTGCGAAAACATCCTGCGGGGATCGTTCCGGTCTTGGGAACCTCCAAGCTTTCAAGAATTAAAAATGCCAAAGACAGTCTAAAAATTAATTTAACACATGAGGAGTGGTATTTGCTTTGGCAGGCGGCAACGGGAACCGAAATTGAATAAACCCCATCCTATGGATTTTAAAGAGTAAAATGTCTAAACCAATAGAGATAAGGTCAAGAGAAGCGCAAGGGGCAGAGGTCTCTTGGTTTGCTCCCATTTGTGATGGTGACGACCGCTATTTGGGCGAGCGTGATATTAAATACAAAAGCAATTGGGAAAACACTTCCAAAATTTTACTTACGGCTGATCAATTGGGCTATCGAAATATTTTATGTCCTTCCTCCTATCAGGTGGGACAGGATACCCTTCCTTTTGTTTCGGCCGTGTCGCCACTGACTCATAATATAAATATCCTTGCGGCTGTTCGCTGTGGTGAGGTTCATCCTCCAATGTTGGCCCGAACCCTCTCTACGATCGATCATATCTTAAAGGGACGGCTTACGGTGAATATCATTTCATCCGATTTACCGGGCGAAGACCTTCCCTCCGAAGATCGGTATCAGCGCTCCAGAGAGGTAATTGAAATCCTCAAACAAGCCTGGACACAAGAAGAAATCGATTTCAGTGGTCAGTTTTATAAGTTTAAACTTCCTACAAATCCTGTCAAACCATATCAAATTGGGGGTCCCTTGCTTTACTTTGGGGGCTATTCTCCCCCGGCGGTTGATCTCTGTGCCGAGCATTGTGATGTTTACCTGATGTGGCCGGAGACAGAGAGCAATTTGAGGAACTTGATGGAAAACATGAGTCAGAAAGCCGAAAAATACAATAGGAAGGTAGACTTCGGACTGCGGGTTCATGTGGTGGTACGAGAGAGAGAGGAGGAGGCCCGTGAATATGCAGAAAGTATCATTTCAAAACTTGATTTGGAGGCAGGTCAAGAATTGAGGGAACGCGCTTTGGATGCAAAATCTTATGGGGTAAGTCGTCAAAAACAAATGAGGGAGCAATCCTCTGCCAACGGCTATGTAGAACCTCATTTATGGACGGGGATCGGAAAGGCCCGCTCCGGATGTGGTGCTGCACTGGTGGGCAACCCTGACCAGATCGTTGAAAAATTAAACCGTTATATGGATATGGGCATTCGATCTTTTATTTTGTCTGGCTATCCACATATCGATGAATGCAATCGTTTTGCGGAACTCGTACTGCCGAGATTAAAAACTTTTTCCATGCCGCACTTACAGGGGAAAACCACAAAAGAAGCGCCATTAACTCCCTTAGCCAATGGAATCAGAATATGATGGGTGATGTTTTTCCTTAAAGGTTTTTGAATTATGATCGACTTACTCATAGTAGTGGCCTACTTTGTATTGGTTATGCTTGTTGCCATTTCTGGAAGACATACCAAAGAAGTGACCTCTGAAGAATACTTCTTAAGTTCCAGAAGTTTGCGATGGCCTTCTATTGCTTTTTCGACCATTGCAACCAATATTCAGGGATATCAATTTTTGGGTATGATGGGCTCTGCCTACCTCTATGGTTTGGCTCAGGCAAGTTTGGAGATCAATGCTGTTCAGGGGATCCTTTTGGCCTCTTTTATTTTTATTCCTTACTATCTGAAAGACAAGATAATTACCATCACACAGTTTATAAAAAAACGCCTGGGAAAAAGGGTAGCCTTGCTTTATTCATTGGCCAATATCTCCTTGTTTTCGACTATCACCATCGGGGCTGCACTTTTTTGGGGGGCCTACGCTGCCGATGTGGTTTTTGGAGAATATTTGTCCTCAATACACCCAGATCGACTTACAAGGATTACGCTGCTGATCCTGATTCTCGGATTGTTTTCGGCGATCTACACTTATTTTGGTGGTCTGAGTGCTGTGGTTCGGACCGACATCATCCAGTTTGTGGTTTTACTATCGGGTGGGTTGGTCGTAATGTTTATGGCGGTTCATCACCTGGGAGGCTGGTCAGCGTTGTACACAAAAACGCCACAGTTGATGCACTTACATCTCCCCTCGGATCACGAAAAATTGCCCTGGACACATATTTTTGGACTGTTCTTATTGAATATCAATTATTGGTGTGCCAATCAATCAATTGTTCAAAGGTCTTTGGCTGCCAAGAATCTCAAACACGCTCAAATCGGACTCATGGTGGGGGGCTTGATGAAATATTTGATGGCTGTGATTATCGTGGTACCCGGTATTGCATTGGTGGGTATTTTGGGAGACAATGGACTATCGGATCCCGATATGTCTTTTGCGTACTTGGTCAACACATATTTGCCATTGGGGGCTAAAGGTTTGGTGTTATGTGCTTTGTTTGCCTCTTTGATGAGTACGGTCGATTCAACATTCAATTCCTTGGCTACATTATGGTCTGTTGATATCTACAAAGAATACCTCAACAAAAACGCAAATGACGCCCAAATTGTGGAAGCAGGAAGACGTGCCATTTTATTCAGTTTTGTCACCGGCGTAACAGTGGGTATATTGTTGCTTTATCTCAAGTTTTCAGATCCTAATGCTGCATTTACGCACACGTTGAATGAACTTCGTTATTATATCAATTGCGGGATTGTGGTGGTTATTTGTGCTGCAGTTTTTTTAGTAGCTCCCCAACAAAAGGTCACATTTGCGGCATTTTTCTCCACCTTACTCTTCCAGTTTATTTTCAAATCTTTATTCCCTGAGATGAATTATTTTGTTAGGGCCATGTGGATCATACTCATAAGTTTTTTCCTAATCGTTGTGTTTTCAAAAACACGGTTTAAACATCCAAGAGTATTTTTTCAAACTGCTTCTAAACAAATTACGGGAATAGGTTTAGGAATACTGATCTCATTGATCTTATTGCACCTTGTCTTTCATTGACAAGATTTGATGTTTTTAATCCTATCCGTTAATTATTATTAATTTTATTATTGTACAAAAAACAAAATCCATGAATGTATTGAAACAATTACTATTGACTGGAGCAGGATTTATCATATTAAATTTGGTCTCCTGTGAAAATAATAGTGCCGAACAAAACTGGTATAAGGGTAATTTACACACCCATTCTCTTTGGAGTGACGGTGATGATTTCCCCGAGATGATCATTCAATGGTATAAGGACAACGACTACCAATTCATTGCACTTTCCGATCACAATACCATTGGTGATTCAGAGTTTTGGT